>JASIKQ010000045.1 GCA_030049565.1 Candidatus Sulfotelmatobacter sp. | reverse complement strand
CGGACCCCCGCCTGGCCCAGATCTTCCACCCAGTGAGTTTCCTCACTCGTCGCTTCTTTCAGCATGGCCGCGCATTCCTGACCGCGTGCCGAGGGGGTTATCAGTAAAATCATGCGGTTTCCGATTGCACGCCGTTTGCCACAGATGCCGTTGCTGAAACGAAGGGGCTTAACAAGCCTCACCCTCGGCCATGTTCCAGTACGGAACGCCCTCTAACGGATTTCGAGTTCAAAATTGAAACGGCCCCTCCACCACGCTGGACTCTGGCATTTCACCATTAGCTTTGTGCCGCATAGTCCTTGAGCTTGCGGTATAAGGTAGTCTTCCCGATGCCGAGTAAGCGCGCGGCCTGCAATTTATCGCCATTGAGTTCGGCAATGGCGTTCAGGATGTTCTGCCGCTCCAGCTCGGCCATGGGCACGATTTTGGCTCGGCCATTTCCGTTGCCATTCTCCGGCGCGGCAGCATGCGCCCCGGCGATCGCGGGCGGAAGGTCAGGCACATTAATGACAGGTCCGGTGGTGAAGGCGCAGGCGCGCTCCAGGCAATTTTCCAGCTCGCGCACATTGCCCGGCCAGTCATAGGCCAGCAATACCTTGATGGCCTCATCGCTGAGGACCTTTTCCTGCCCGGAAGCCCGTCCGGTGCGCTCCATGAAGTGAGCGATGAGCAGCGGGATATCCTCGCGCCGCTCGCGCAGGGGCGGGATCCGCAGACTGAGTACGTTCAGGCGGAAGTAAAGATCGCGGCGGAACGAGCCTTCGGTGACGGCTTGTTCCAGCACGCGGTTGGTAGCGGCGAGAATGCGCAAGTTGATGGGAATGCGTTTGGTGCTGCCCACCGGACGAATTTCCTTCTCCTGAATGGCCCGCAAAAGCTTTGCCTGAAGATCTATTGGTAACTCGCCGACTTCATCGAGAAACACGGTACCGCCTTCGGCAATCGCCAGCAGGCCGTCCTTGGCCTGGTTTGCGCCGGTGAACGCGCCTTTGACATATCCAAACAATTCGCTCTCGATCAACGACGGCACCAACGAGCCGCAGTCGACTGGGATAAACGGTTTGTCGTGAAATGGGCCGGAGAAATGAATCGAGCGGGCCACCAGTTCCTTGCCCGTGCCGCTTTCGCCAAGAATCAAAACCGGGTGCGTGCTATTGGCAGCTTTGGCGATGATGCGATAAAGCTTTTCCATCTCGGGCGAGCGGCCCACGATTCCGCCATACCCCTGTTTGGACTTCAGCTTCTCACGCAACATGCGGTTTTCGCTCTTCAGTTTGAGGTGATTGGAGACGCGTTCGAGCAGCAGTTTCAGTTCGTCGAAGCTGAATGGCTTGGTCACATATTCGTAAGCGCCATTCTTCATGGCCTGCACGGCCGATTGCACCGTGCCATAGCCGGTTACGACGATTACAAGAGCCTCCGGGCGTTGCGACCTGATATGCCGCAGAGCCTCCAGTCCGCTTGCTCCCGGAAGGCGCAAATCGAGCAAAACCGCGTCGATATTCTGGGTTTGCAGCAGGCGATAGGCATGCTCGGCCGAATCGGCTACATGCGCGATGAATCCCAGCGACTGCGCTACCTCACGGCAGGCGTCGCGAATCGAACGTTCGTCATCGACGATGAGAAGGTTCAGGAAATTGGCGGCCATCATCTGGGGAGCAGGAGCGATGGAGTGGGCAATAGCAGCTGACGTCATAGTTGTGATTCCTTCGTATTTTCTTCAGTTGAATTTAATGGTGGAACGGCAGACCTGGATGGAGCTGGCGCAGCAGACTCGACCAGCGCCCGCGGAAATACGACCAGAACACGAGTGCCTTGTCCGGGTTCACTCTCAAAATGGATGAGGCCACCGTGAGCGATGACGATACTGCGCACGGTGCTCAGCCCCAGGCCCGTGCCTTCGCCGGCATTCTTGGTTGTGAAAAAAGGCTCGAAGAGCCGCCGGCGCGTCTCGGCGCTCATGCCCTCTCCGTTATCGCCTACGATCAGAAGTACGCACGGAAACGGAACCGGATTAACAGTTGCCGTAATCGGCTGGAACCGGCAGTTGCTGGTTTCGACAGTAATCCGACCTCCGTTGGGCAGAGCGTCGCGCGCGTTGAGAACAAGATTGAGTAGTACCTCCTGTGCCTGTACGGGATCGATATTGACCAGGCCCAAATCCGGATCGAGACGCAGATCGAGCTCGATATTTTCCCCAATTAGCCGAGTGAGCAGCTCGCGCATCGTTTCTACGCTCTCGTTAAGGGAACCGGGACCGGCCGAGAGCGATTTTGGCCGTGCAAAGACGAGCAACTGACCGACCAGCCCCTCGGCCTGAACAAGCGCCGATCGAATTTCGTTGGCATAGCGCCGCCGGCGGTCGCGCCCGTCCAGGCTGGAGAGCAGGAGGTCGCAATAAAGCGTCACCCCTGTCAGGACATTGTTGAAGTCATGAACTACACCGCCCGCCAGCCGGCCGATAGCTTGCCAGCGCTGCAACTGAAGATGACTTCCTTCTGTGGGGTTGGCATTGACAATTTGTGTCGAAACTAATAACGCATGTTCGCTAACCTCGCCAGAGCCATCCTGCCGCCATAGGGTCCATGTAACTCTGCTTTGAGAATCGTCGGTGGACCTGGTTTCGATTTCAATGCAGTCATGCCCCAAACTGAATACGCTACGCAGCCCTGATTCAATTCTGCCTCGATCTTGCGTCGGCACCAGATCGCTGAGCCGGAACCCGCCGGTGCGAGCACAGCCAATCGCGCGTTCGAAGGCTGGATTCATCTCAATAATGAATCCCCTCGCATCACAACAGGCTGCGGCAATAGGAGCGCGTTCAAAAATGGCACGGAACCTTACGCTGGCATTCGTTTCTGCCGATGGTTTGGGCCACGGAATTGGCGTTGTCGCGTTCATGTTGTTACTATCTCGCTTGACGATTCGGGGAAGAAGCCCGCAACGGGCGCTTTGATACCTCGGTGTTCCCAAAACGGGAGCGAACCCCTTGGTTCGGGCGCCAGACTTTCGGTCAGGTCCCACTATGGGGTTCCTATCTGGATCGAAGAAAGGTCAATCGTCACAGCGAATCAGGAATGGGTTGTGGAAAACCGGGCAACCGCCAAATCTTTCTATGGGATGCAAGGAATGTGAAAGTTCCAGATTGTGGGGATGGGGTAGGCGAGCCAGAAGGCAGAAAAACCGGCTACTTACTCCGTGCCGTAAGGGGAATGCGAACGATCAGATGTAGGATTGGCATCATCTAACGCAACCGCGGAAGTCAACCGAAACGTCAGATCTCTTCCCTTCGCAATGCGAACCCTGCCGGAGTGGAGCGTACCCCGTGCAAAGAGGCTTGAAGTTTGAAGCGGAATTTGTCGCCCTGCAACTGTCACCGCATTCAAGCTCATCCGAATATAACCTGCACTGGGAACCAACCCCGAACGGTCCCGGAGCGAACGGACCGCTTCGACCCGGCCCGATACCGCCGCACCGCGGTCAATCAGTACCTCCCCGCCCACGCTGATCGGTGCTGCTACCAGCGCAGTAAAAGAATCGCCCGGATGCAATTTTGCGCCGGAGAGCGCGCTGTTGAGCTCAACAGTCATCAGAGTTCCAGTCGGCAGCATGTGAACGGGGGGGCCATGAAATGGCACATCCGCGGATACACGCTCCGCGGCCAAAATAGGTGCGCCGCCAGAGGAGGTCTGATCGTTTCCGCCGTGGAACGGGAGCCCTTGATCCGGGTTAGCGGCTGCGTCGGCCGGCTGCACTGGTTGCGAGCGGTCGCATCCGGCGCTTAACAGCAGAAGAATAATGGTCGCGGCGGCGGCATTCAATCTATTGCCTGACCTTTTGGTCATCGTATGCATCTTGGTCCGAGTTTGTAGCGAAAGAGGAGTGGCAAACCAAGTTCCACAATTACGATCACTAGAATCAAGCAGATACGTACAACTGCTCGAAGTGACGAGTGTAGAATTTGCGGCTCACATAGTCGAAATTGATCGGTACATTCGTGGTCGGTGATGGCCGTCGCATAGATCGGCGGTGCTTGGCGGCTTAAGGCGCGCGTTTTCATGCCTTGTCCCGCTGAGCTTGCCGGCCTTGCCCCATTGCGAGTTGGCCGCGTATGTTGGTATTTGTTGCTTGGAAATAACCGCGCATCGTCAAAACCATCCGATGAGTCAGGAAAAAGTACTGATCGTTGAAGACGAAGAAAACGAACGCATGGGACTCGCCGAGTTGGTATCTTCATGGGGATACCGGGCGGAAACTGCCCGCGACGGCGTCGAAGGCCTGGCCAAGGCGGCCGAGTGGGCTCCAGCGATCGTAGTGACTGATTTGAAAATGCCCCGCATGGGCGGAATCGAATTGCTTGGACAACTGGCTGAGCAATCGCAAGCCATGGCAGTAATTCTGGTAACCGCGCAGGGCACCATCGACAGCGCCGTACAGGCCATGCGCATGGGCGCCTATGACTACATCACCAAGCCAATCGATACTAACCGTCTGCGCACCATGCTGCAAAACGCCTCCACTCTGGTGGGCACACGGGCTGAGCTGGAAACCGCCCGCCGCAAACTGCGAGATGTGGGATCGCTGGGCCAGCTGCGCGGCTCGTCCCGCAAAATGCAGGAGATATTTCGCCTGATCGAACTTGTCGCCCCGAGCACCGCATCGGTCCTCATCACCGGAGCCAGCGGCACCGGCAAAGAATTA
>JASIKQ010000405.1 GCA_030049565.1 Candidatus Sulfotelmatobacter sp. | reverse complement strand
GGTTTGCCGGCGACTGAAGTGACCATTGTGGTGGGGGGCAGCGCTGCGGGTATTGGCGCTCTGCCCCCTGCGTCGCAGAGCAATTATGGCATCCGGATCGAGAAGAATGTGCTCGACATGGCAGAGTTAATGGCATGGGCCGATGTGGCAGTCACAGGAGCTGGGACGACGTGCTGGGAGATGTGCCTTCTTAAATTGCCCATGGCCGTAATCGGTGTAGCCGAAAACCAGAGGCCGATCGCCGAGGCGCTGGAGCGGATGGGAACGGCTATTCATCTCGGAGACGCAAAGAGCATAACAAGACAAGAAATCGCAACCAGGGTGGGGCGGCTACTCGGGTCGCAGAAGGAGCGCGCCGAGCTCTCGAAACGCTGCGGAACGATGGTGGACGGCCGGGGAGCCGAACGGGTAGTTGCCGAACTCGTGCGCGGTTAAGGAGAACATGAAGCTTTTTTGTCTCTGCAATAATTGGCTGGGCTGGCAGGCGCTGAAATGGCTGCGCCAAGAAGGCGATGAAATCGTTGGCGTCGCGGTTCATCCCGCAGCCTCGTCGAAATATGGGAATGAGATTGGCCGCGAGATCCGCGAAATGAATTGTATGGCTGTCGACGGATCTCGCCTAAAGCAAGCCGAAGTGCTGCAACAAATCAGAAAGCTTAGTCCTGACATGGCGTTATCCGTAATGTTTGGCTATATTCTCGCTCCCGAGTTCCTGCGTACTTTCCCACACGGTTGCATCAATCTGCATCCGGCATTGCTTCCCCATAATCGAGGAGCGTTCCCCAACGTCTGGAGCATAGTGAATGAAACTCCGGCAGGAGTGACACTACATTACGTGGACGAGGGCATCGACACCGGAGATGTGATCGCGCAGAAAGAGGTTGCGGTAACGGTGACCGACACCGGCGCAAGCTTGTATAGAAAACTTGAAGTAGAGGGGATGAAACTGCTCGAGGATACTTGGCCTGCCATTCGCGCAGGTACGTCTGCGCGAATACCTCAGCGGAGTGGGCCCGCGAGCTGCCATCGCGTCAGCGATGTCCGACAGATCGATGAAATCGATCTACAGAAATCGTACCGGGGCCAGGATTTGATTAATGTAATTCGGGCGCGCACTTTTCCTCCCTATCCTGGCGCGTATTTCGTGCATGGGGGCAGAAAGATTTATCTGCGCCTGGAGTTGAAGGAAGAGGCAGAGGTTGCGGGTGAATAGCGGCGTCACATCTGCGATTCGAATCCAGGGCCATACGATTGGAGCGGGTTGTCCAGTTTACATGGTGGCGGAGATCTCCGCTAATCATCACGGCTCATTTGAGCAAGCGGCGCAGATCATCCACGCAGCGAAAGAAGCGGGCGCCGATGCCGTCAAACTGCAAACTTACACTGCCGACACCATTACGATTACCGGCGACCGACAGGAATTTCGGATTGCCGGCGGCACGATCTGGGATGGACGGACGCTTCATGACCTTTACGCCGAGGCCTATACGCCCTGGGAGTGGCAGCCGCGCCTGAAGGACATTGCGAACGAACTCGGCATGGATTTGTTTTCCTCTCCCTTCGATAGCACTGCCATTGATTTTCTGGAAAAAATCAATGTGCCCGCATACAAGCTGGCATCCTTCGAGCTGGTCGATATTCCACTGATTCACAAGACGGCACGCACGGGCAAGCCGCTGATCATTTCGACGGGTATGGCGACGCTGGAGGAGATCGAAGAAGCGGTGCGGGCGGCGCGGCAAGCTGGAGCTGAGCAGATTGCGCTGCTGAAGTGTACCAGCGCGTATCCTGCTCCTGCGGAGGAGATGAACCTGCGCACGATTCCCCAACTGGCGCAGCGCTTTGACGTACCTGTAGGGCTTTCCGACCACACCAAAGGCATCGCGGTTCCGGTTGCGGCGGTCGCGCTGGGGGCGTGCATCATCGAGAAGCATCTCACTCTTTCGCGATCGATGCCGGGCCCGGACAGCGCATTCTCTTTGGAGCCCGCCGAATTCAAGGCGATGGTCGATGCGGTGCGCACGGCGGAGAAGGCTCTTGGAGAAGTGCGCTTCGGTTCGGGCGAAAAAGAGAGCAGCGGGAGGATTTTTCGGCGCTCGCTTTATGTTGTGCGGGAAATGAAATCAGGTGAGGTTTTCACTGCCGAGAATGTTCGCTCCATACGGCCAGGGCTTGGGCTGCACACGCGACATCTGCCCGAAATTCTCGGCCGCCGGGCAGCTTGCGATATTGCAAGAGCAACTCCCCTCAGTTGGGAGATGGTCCAAACACGATGAGAGTCGTCAGTCCGTTGCTCAAACGCGTGGTATATCCGTCGCTGGCCAGAGCGGGAGTGTTTCGGCGAAGCGCGGCGAACGGGCTCAGCATTGTGACTTATCACGGTGTGCTGCCGGAAGGTTATCGGGTGATCGATTCCGTGTTCGACGGCAGCCTGGCGACTGCGACCGCATTTCGCGAGCAGTTGCGGTTGCTGCGCGCAAACTACAACGTGATCTCATCCGAGAAGGTGCTTGCATGGTGCGAAGGGGAGTCTGAGCTTCCGCCGCGCGCGGTCCTGGTAACATGCGATGACGGATTGGTCAATGTAGTCACGGATATGCTGCCGATTCTGCGGGAGGAGAAAGTTCCTTGTTTATTCTTCGTGATCGGACCCTCCGCAGACGATGATGCGCGGATGTTGTGGTACGAAGAGCTTTATCTGATGGTGATGGCGGCTCGTGAGGGACCGTTTTCGATTGAACTCGGCGGAGTTGAGATCGCTGGGATGATAAGAACGAGATGGCAGCGCGGCGATCTATGCCGCAATCTGATGAAGGTTCTGAAAAAATGCGATCACGAGGGGCACATCCGCTTTTTGAGTGCGGTGCGCTCGAAGCTCGGATTCAGCGATCAGTTTGCGTTCGAGTGCACGGCCGATCCAGCCGCATACAAGCGTTTCCGTCTGCTAAGGCCGGCGGATTTGCAAACTTTGCTTTCTGCGGGAATGTCGATCGGCGCGCACACGTTGAGTCATCCCTCTCTGTCACAATTGCCGGAGGATCGTGCCTGGTTCGAGATCAGCGAGAGCAAGAACAGGCTGGAAAAAACGATGGGACATGCGGTGTGGGCTTTTGCTTATCCGTTTGGCAGCTCAGACTCGGTTTCGGTGCGCGAGTTTCGCATGGCGCAGGAAGCGGGTTACAAGGCCGCATTTCTAAACGTTGGCGGAGGGTTCGGAGCGGAGTTGCCGCGCTATGCATTGCCGCGGGTTCATGTGACCGGGCAGATGACGCTGCCGGAATTTGAAGCTCACGTTTCTGGATTTTACCGCTCGTTGCGCAAGCAATTCGGGCGCCAAGACCAGGTGGTGACTTTACCCGCAGCGTGACTGGTTGCATTTTCACGACGCGGACAATGGCAGGAGTTGGATAGCGGCTGCGAAAATTTCTGTATGCACATAGAGCTTCACCATGAGATTCCCGACCGTCAACATCTTCGCGCCGCGTGGAATGCGCTTGTCCACGATATGGAGCGCACCGAGGTTTTTTACACGTGGGAGTGGGCGAAGGCGGTGGAGACAGCGTATGAAGAATCGGTACGGCCATGGTTGTTGCTGCTGGAAAACGAAGATAAATCTCTAGCCGGGATAGCCGCGTTGGCCACCGACAAATCGGGGAGGGAATTTAACTTCCTGACTGCGAGCACGGGAGACTACAGCGACTTCCTCAGCCAGCCAGGCTTGCGCGAGGCGATGACTGAAGCTGTGCTGGCGGAATGCGCGAAGCTGAATGCAAGAATCACGCTCGCCAATTTGCCCGCGGATTCCGCTACCGTCACCGCTTTGCGTCGAAGTGCCGGCAACTACGGATATCACTTGCATGTGCGGCCGGCGTATGAATGCGCTCAGGTTTTTCTGACGTCTGCGGAGCAGCGGCAAGCAACCAAGGCCGATCTGCGGCGCAAGAAGATGCGGCGGTTGATCTCGGCGGTTGAAGGGCAGCTTGCGCCGCGCCTCAAGCACCTGGTTTCGTGGCCAGAAATAAAAAATCAATTGCCCGCTTTCGAACGGGCTCACATTGCCCGATTCGAAGCTACCGGACGCAAGAGCAACCTGGCGGACCCGCGGCGGCGAGTATTCCTGGAAGAACTCGCCCGCCTTCTCTCGGAGGCCGGTTGGTTGCGGCTGAGCCGTTTGCAAGTAGGAGAAACAGCTGGCGCATGGAACTATGGGTTCCGATTTGCCGGATCGTGGTTCTGGTACCAGCCCACTTTCGATACCCAGTTGGAACAATTTTCTCCAGGGCTTTACTTGCTGGCGAAGATGATCGAGGGAGCTTGCGACGACCCTGATGTTTCTCGTGTTGATCTCGGTTTGGGCGCCGAAGCGTACAAGGAGCGTTTCGCAAATGGCAGCCGCCGAACGCTGCACGTGACGCTGACACGCTCCTATGCGAAACACGTGCGCGGGATTACCCGCTATCGCACCGCGCAATTGCTAAAAAATTGGCCTGCCGGCGAGAAGGCGGTGCGAGGCATCCTGAAACGGCTTGCTCCGGCAGCGGTGTAGAGAAATCGGAATAGGTATAGGGAGGAGGCGGAATCCAGAGGCGAAGAATCACAGATGCGAGAAATTACAAGGCGCTTCGAGTTCCCTCGTGCCACACTGCCTGAACCTGTGGTCAGATGATTTCGTCCATGCGAGTTCTTATTCTTCAACCCGGAGATTCTGCCCGGCGCGGACCGTGGACCGGCGGGCCATGGGATCTGGCCGTTGACTTGGGAAGATTATCTGAGCACGCGGCCGAAGAGTGGTCTGAAGCGCTGCGTTGTCCCCTGTTGCGTGTCGAGGATTTCACTAAGGATGTCGAAGACATCCGCCGCATGGGTGAAATTTTCGCCGCCGCAGATGGGCGCTTGCGGGATGACGAAGGAATCGACTGGTGGAACCTTGCTTGCCCGGACGTGCTGCGCGAGGCTGCCTCAGTTCTCGCGTTCGAGCGCGTGGCCGCGGAAATTCCCGACTCGGCCACGCTGTGGTCTACGCGTCCGGGATGGCCTGCCGCCGCATTGGCCCGCATTCTTTCGCTGTCATTACGCGCTTACGGAGAAAACTTTGTGGCGCGTGGCGCGAAACGATTTCTGCGCTATGCCCGTTTGTCACATCATTTTTCTGCCGGCCAGCTTAAGGAAATTTTTCTCGACAAATATGATGGCGCTTACCGTTGGCGGGCGCATATCGCGGGTAGCACACGGCCGGGGAGCGAGCCGGTCGTGTTGATTCCGAGCGCATATACCAACGTTTCGCGAGTGGCATCGGCGTACGCGAGTTTGCTTCCCGAACAGACATTTTTGCTGGTCGCGACGCGACGAAGCGCGAAATTCTTCGACGCCCCTGAGAATGTGAAAGTGCACGACCTGGGCTCGTTTGCAGAGAAAAACGCACCTCGCGCGGAGCTCAACGAAATGTTGCAAAAATGGGCCATCCTGAGCCGAGAGCTGCAAGCGAATATCGAGTCGGCAACCCTGCAACGGGTGGGCCTGTTCGACCAATTTCCAGCCGCCTTTGCGCAGGGACTTGCCGTTCGCAACGCCTGGCGGCGCGTTTTCGAACGCGAACCGGTATGTGCCGTGCTTTGCGGCGATGATACGAACGTCACCACGCGACTTCCCGTGTTGCTTGCTGGCCGGCGGGGATTGCCCACGCTCGACTTTCATCACGGAGCAATGGATGGGTACTATCTGGCGAAGCGGCTTTGCTGCGATTTCTATCTGGCCAAAAATGAATTGGAGCGGGATTATCTGGTTGGCTTATGCGGGCTGCCGCCAGAGAAAATTGTTTTGGGCGCGCCGCCAGCTAAGTATTCTTCAGCACGGCTCCGGATTGGCGCAGAAAACTTTCCCAGGGCAAAAACTGCTATTGTGTTTTTCTCCGAACCTTACGAAAACGTGGGTGTGAGGACGGAAGAGGTGTACCGCGAGGTTTTACCGGACCTATGCGCAGTCGCGCGACAGCTTGAGCGGAGTGTCGTGCTAAAGTTGCATCCCTTTGAGAGCCCGATACAGCGGTCGGAGATCATGCAGAGGATTCTTGCGCCCGACGATTGCAAACAGATCACGATCGTAAGCGGACCGCTTTCCGAAAAACTTCTATCGCAAACGTGGGCCGGAGTTACGGTTGAGTCAACGACGGTGCTGGATTGCGCCCTGCGCGGCATCCCTTGCTTTATCTGTGAGTGGCTGGCGTTCTCGCCTTTCGGTTACGTGCAGCAGTATGCAAGGTTTGGCGCGGGCCAACTTCTCCGAAGCGCTGAGGAAATTGCTGATATTCCAGGCAGGATGAAACGGCAGCAGAGCGAAATTCGGCCAGAATGCCGGGCGCGGGACGAGGGTTTGCTTTGGCAGCAGATTAATCCACGGTTGCTGGCGCAGTTGCTAGGCGCCGAATCGATTGAGCCGGCTGCGAGGCCTGCTTGATGCCGAGCGAGGGTGCGGTTCAAATCTCGCGGAGCGCAGAGAATCCAGCGATGCCGCTTTCTTTGAGCGCGATTGCCGCTCAGCCCCCCATATCGAATGAGAGCCAGCAGTTCCGATCCCAGGTAGGTGAAATTTCGCGACAGTCGGGAGTGTTTTTTGCGGGCACGATTTTTACAGCGGTTGCGGGCTGCGTTTTCAAAGTTTATTTAGCACGAGTTCTTGGAGCGGAGGCGCTGGGAATTTACGCGTTGGGTATTACGCTGGTGGGATTCTTTGAACTATTTAACCCGCTGGGGCTGGTGGAAGCCGCGGTGCGTTACGCCGCAGTGTACCGCGCGTCCAACAAGTTGGAGCAGTTGCGCTCTTTGCTGTGGCGCGGCGGAGCAGTTTTGCTCGGAATAAACCTGTTGTTGGCGGCAGCTTTTCTGAAGGTAGGGTCCTTAACGGCCCACCGCTTCTATCATTCTCAGACACTTGCGCGATATATTCCATGGTTCGCGGTTCTGCTTTTGCTGGGAGCGGCTTCCACTTTTTACGGCAGAATCCTCGCGGGATACAGGGCCGTTGGGCGCCGTACCCTAATTACGAACTTTGTTGGAAGCCCGGCAACGATGTTGCTGGCGATTTTCTTCCTCGTGATGGGTTGGGGGCTGCGGGGGT
>JASIKQ010000404.1 GCA_030049565.1 Candidatus Sulfotelmatobacter sp. | reverse complement strand
CGTCGCCAGGCGTGGACCCACAGGTTGTATACATAATGAAGATAGATCTTCGCGATCAGAGGTGAAACCACTGCCCCTTGCGGCGTCCTACCTTCGTCTCCGACCACTGGCCGTCTTCCGACACCCCCGCCTTGAGCCATTTCTGGATCAGTCGCAGGACACGTCGGTCAGCCACCCGATGCTGGACAAACTTCATGACCCATTCGTGGTCTACGTTGTCGAAGAAGCCACGAATGTCTGCATCCAAAATCCACTTCACCGGCATCCGCTCGATGGACACAGTCAGCGCGTCCAGCGCTGCATGCGGCCCGTCCGGGCCGGAACCCGTACGAGAATCCCAGAAAATCCTCCTCATAGATCGGTTCGAGAAGGCCCACCACTGCCTGTTGGACGATCTTGTCCTCCAGAGCTGCGATGCCCAGCGGCCGTTGCCGCCCGTCGGCCTTTGGGATGTAAACTCGTCGCGAGGGTTGGGCTCGATACGCTCCTCGATGAATGCGACTCTGGAGCCCCGTAAGCCGGTTCCCCAAGTCCTGCTCGTACTCTTGCCACGTCATTCCATCCACTCCTGGTGCTGCTTGGCGCTTGAGTGCGTAGAAGCAGCCCCGAAGAAATGAAGCAGTGACATGATGTAGCAGCGCAGTGAAGCGGATCTTCTTGTTCCGTTTCGCTGCCTCACGTACTCTCCACAACCCCTGGGACATGTTGAACCCGCTCTGGGTCGCGGACATGTCGAGCGATGGAGAGTTCTCCTTGGCCCCAGGCCTTCCCTCCCCGGCCTCCTTGGTCGCTTGCAAGCCGACTTTGTTCGGTTGGTTCATCGGTACTATGCCGGGGTCCGACTCCTCCGTAATGTTCGCGCTCGGCGTAGGGCGCTGAGCCTTCCCGAGCCGTCCTGTCCTCTTTGGGGGGTCTGGCATTGCGGAGGTCTCCCGGTTCTCGTGCATGTAGTTTCTCAACGTGCCAGGGGTCTACGACTACACGGGGTCACCGCAGAGGCTCGCGATTTAACGCCTCCGGGCGTGTTGCCTTCCCCACGTGTGCACAGGGTCGGCACCCCGTAGTTCAAATTTTCGAAGCTCAATACCCTGCCCGCTGATGCCTCAGTTCACGCTTCGACGATCGCCTCACGACGATCGCCGCAAAACTCGAGGTCAGGATGGTTCGCTGCTCCTTTCCTGTAGGACTCTTTCATTCCCTACTACATGCCGGTTTGATCCCGGCGCATGCACACTTACGGCACACCCAAAGATGCCCCCTTCAACACGACATCCTTGCACGAACGCGTGACCCATGCTTTGATAGGGTCGCCAAACTAAACCGTAACAACAACTTGCACGTCCAGCTTACTCCAGGCACGACATAACAAAACCAATGAGTTGCAAACTGGGCGTTGATCTAGGTGCCCGGTGGGTGCCCAGAGTCCAGCTTATTCTTTCTCGAGGCGAAGGAGTCATTGCAATCAACCAAGTCAAGTTTCCGTTGACGGTTTTTGAAGTAATCCAGTACGGATCTACAGCTTTGCCAATCGCGAGTTTCACGACATCAAAGCAAACTCTCTGCGCCAATTACCTGCAGTCAGCCGACTGGCTGGTATTGACCATCGGAATCAGTGTGGACACCTGCAAATTGGGCAGGTCGATACGGCGATCGATCTGGTACCATAACAAGTCTTCTCGGGCGAGATAACCTTCTCAAACACCGGAACGTACTTCATACGCGATGCAAGGAGTTGCTCGTCAACGGTCGCGGATCTCTTGATGTAGTCCTGTGCCTGGGCGTCGGTCATCGTGTCGTGATTTGCGGCATAATCCTTGATCAGCGCCCAGCATTCGTCATTGGGTTTGATGGCTTCCTGTCTGCACTGGTCAAAGATTGGCCAGAAATTGGTAGCCTCGTCGGCGGTAAGGGTCATGTTCTGCCCGGTGATCTGCTTCCGCAGTGCGCGTAAGTCCGCGCGCAGCATCTCGATGTCTTTGATCCCTAACGTTATTCGTTCGCCTCGGAGATCAGGAATATCGGCTTCACTATGAGCCCCGTTCTGCAATCAGCGTTCCTCCAATCCGTCCGAAGTAAGAGAGGCAACCTGACGAGCGGCGAAGTATTGGCATTTCTTGGTTTGCATGTGAAATGCAGGAATGTTCAATCGTCGGAGTCCAATCAGAAACGAACAAAAGTTCCAACGAAGGCTTCTCCTTGCGAGGCGGCGCTACCACCGACGTGAATGACACATCCTGCCCCGCAGAGGAAAGCGACCTGTGGAGAAGCGAGGACGGGTAGCCACTCGGCCTGAAGTTTGAATCCGAGATGACGGCTCGGATAGAAGCGGATTCCGCCACCGAGCCCAAATGAGAAGCGCGCGAAGCTAACAGCGGAACTGGAAGAAAGGCGCGTCGCGCCGATGCTGGCGAGAACAAAGGGTTTAATCCAGTTGGGCCAGTCTTCAATCAGCGGTTCATGGCTGAAATCGCCGTGGAACTGATTGAGAACCACTCGCTGGCGGGGAGGAACAGGCGTAATTTTCTCCGTATGAAGGTAGGAATCCTGACGCGCCCAGCGCACCTCGATAAGATCCTCTTCGCGATTGGGCAGCAGACGTACACCGAAAGAGAATCCGAAGCTCGGGCTGGCTTCCAGGACCACACGAGAGTCCATGCCGGTGACATGGGGCTCCGCGGGAAAAGTCATTGTGCTGCGGTAACCAGCAAACGACGTAAAGTCGAACCGCAGAGGTGTGGGTCCGGCCGGTTCCTGTGCACTGAGGGCGTGCAAAGACACAACGAGAAGTGGCATCGCCACAAGACGAAGTACACTGCAGCTCTGCATCGTTAATTCATTACTACTTTTCGTAACGGTCGGGTTTACTGTACGCGCAGGGGCACCCTGCGCGTCTCATGCAGCGCATATAGATTCCGGCACGATATTGCTTTCGGCATGCCTTCTTGGGCCAGCGAGGAGAATAGAAATAATCCGTCCAAATTGATATCGGGACATGGTATCAATGATGACGGAGACTGGGGAGGGTCGAACCTATCGTCTCCGCCAATGTCTGCCCACTGCGCTATCGCCGAAGCGGCTGGTGGGATTCTATCAGATCGAACCGCCAGCTGCAGTTGCTGATTGTGAATTGCAGGCGACTTCGTCGCTTCCGCTGGCGAAGTGGTGGTGATTAGTTCGTTGCTCGCGCGGGAAGGGCCGCCCTCTTAGGGCGGCTTTAATAAACTGTCCGCAGTTCTGCCGTCGCCTGGAATGAAAGTACAAACGAACGAGGTTGTCGCGGACTCGTGGACTAGACATCAACAATGTTGGTTGGCATGACAGTGCGCCGTGGAAAAGGCGCCGGACTTCAGCAGGTGCCCTACGCTCTAGTTGATGAAGCGCTTTCTGTGCGGCAGGCCGTGGTCGTTCTGGGCCTGCCCTCATTGGCGGTGCAGTGGTAGTTTGCCGTCAAGCGCTGTAACCAAAGCCTGACCTTCCTCCATGGGCTTGATACCGGTTCCGCGGACAATGTCGGTTGCGGTCAGCGTCTTGCCGGGAAGCGGCTACGCGCCAGTCGACTGCCACCAATCACATCGTCTGGGCGGCAGTGGGCTACTTTCAAGGTAGCCCACTGCCCGTCGGGGGCATGCCCTTGGCTGTACCGTTTTTGCTGTTACTACTGACAGTTTCCTTCCTTCCCGTTTCCTCCTAAAGTCCACTTGAGTTGGATTCGTCGGCCGAAGGCCGACACAAGGATCAGGATGCGTTTTGAAAGACCACTCGCCGCGAATTGGATACAGATGTGGCTCGCTGGCATCCTTTTATCTTGCGGGAGCGTGTTTGCTCAGCAATCAGCTATTGGGCAGGCGACGGACTCATTGGAGCAGCTCAGTACTTCGCTGCAACAGGTGGTGGCGAAGGTGTCGCCGTCGATTGTGAAGGTCGAAGCAGTTGGCTACAGCCGCTCTGACGAAGACCAAGGATCCGACACACAATTGATCGTGAAGTCAGAAACCGTTGCCTCGGGGATAATTCTGGATTCCAGCGGGTACATAGTGACGAATGCACACGTGGTTAAGGGAGCGCGACGTGTTCGGGTTGTGCTCGCTCCACAGTC
>JASIKQ010000403.1 GCA_030049565.1 Candidatus Sulfotelmatobacter sp. | reverse complement strand
CGGAACGGAATATTCCTTCTCCGTGCCGTTATCGGCCTGCACGTAGAGTTTGCGCTGGCCTTTCGAGACCTCGCCGAACTTCACCGTACCATCGATCTCACTGATGACCGCAGTTTCGTGCGGCTTGCGGGCTTCGAACAACTCGACCACGCGCGGCAGACCACCGGTAATGTCCTTGGTCTTCGTTGTCTCGCGCGGAATCTTGGCCAGCACGTCGCCCGGATAAACCGTGTCGCCATCCTGCACCATAAGGTGAGCGCGCGAAGGCATGAGGTAACGCTTGCTGTTCTTGCCTTTCACCACAACCGCCGGCTGGCGCTTCTCGTCAGGCGAATCGCCCACAACGTGCCGCGACAAGCCGGTAACTTCGTCGACTTCTTCGTGCAGCGTCACGCCTTCCTGCAAGTCTTTGAACTGCGCGGTGCCCCCGATTTCGGTCAGGATGGCGAACGTATAAGGATCCCATTCGACCATCACCTTGCCTTGCTCGACGCGATCGCCATCGTTCACTTTCAGTTTGGCGCCATAGATCACCGAGTAGCGCTCGCGCTCGCGGTTCTTGTCATCGACCACGGCAATCGAACCCTGGCGATTCATGACAACGAGATCGCCCGTCTTCGACTTCACCGTCTGCAATCCGATGAAGCGCACCGTGCCATTATTCTTGGCGTCGAGCCGGGACTGCTCAGAGACTCGCGACGCCGTACCACCGATGTGGAAGGTGCGCATGGTGAGCTGGGTCCCCGGCTCGCCGATCGACTGTGCGGCGATGACCCCGGTTGCTTCGCCGAGTTCCACGAGGCGTCCGGAAGCCAGGTTGCGGCCGTAGCACATCACGCACACGCCGCGCTTCGACTCGCAAGTGAGCACGGAACGAATCTTCACGCGCTCAATGCCGGCAGACTGGATCGCTCCCGCCAGGTCTTCCGTGATCTCCTGATTGATGTCAACGATCGTGTTGCCGTCGTAGTCTTTGATTTTTTCGAGGGACACGCGACCCACGATTCGGTCGCGCAGCGGCTCGATAATTTCCCCGGCTTCCACAATGCCCTGCACGTAAATGCCATCGACCGTGCCGCAGTCATATTCGCTGATGATTACATCCTGCGCCACGTCGACCAGACGCCGCGTCAGATAGCCGGAATCCGCCGTTTTCAAAGCGGTATCGGCCAATCCCTTGCGCGCGCCATGGGTTGAGACGAAATATTCGAGCACCGTGAGGCCCTCACGGAAGTTGGCCGTGATCGGCGACTCGATAATCTCGCCGGAAGGCTTAGCCATCAGTCCACGCATGCCCGAGAGCTGACGAATCTGCTGTTTCGATCCGCGAGCGCCGGAGTCGGCCATGACGTAAATCGGATTAATTGCGCCTTCCTTGTCGCGCTTCTGCATCTCGCCGAACATCTCGTCGGCAACTTTTTCCGTAATCGCGGACCAGATTTCGATGACCTTGTTGTATCGCTCGCCGTTGGTGATCGCGCCATCCAAATATTGTTGCTGCACGGCAACCACCTGCTTCTCGGCGTCGCGGACCAGATTCTTCTTGCTGTCCGGAATGACCATGTCATCGATGCCGATGGAAAGCCCGGCCCGGGTCGCGTACTTAAAGCCAAACTCTTTGACCTCATCGAGCATCTTGACCGTGGTCTCAAGGCCGAAGCGCAGATAGCCGTAGTTCACCAGCGCGCCAATGCCCTTTTTCTTGAGCAGCCCGTTGATGTACGGCATGCTGCTCAGATTACCCTGTGCATCGGGCACGTTCTTGGGCATGTGGTCGTTCAGAATCGCGCGGCCAACCGTCGTGTTGATGAACGCGCGGTCCACGTGCACCGGTTCAGTGTGAATGATGTCCTGATCGTCATACGCGGTGGTCAGTTCAATCAATTCGCCGGAGTAGCGCATGCGAATGGGTGTGAGCGTTTCCACTTCGCCCATTTCGAGCGCCAGCAGAACTTCTTCGATGTTGGCGAACGCCCGTCCTTCACCCTTCGCCCCCGGCTTGGCCTTGGTCAGGTAATACAAGCCAAGCACCATGTCCTGCGTGGGCACGGTGATTGGCTGGCCTGACGCCGGAGAAAGAATGTTGTGCGAGGCCAGCATCAGCACGCTCGCTTCAACTTGCGCTTCCGGAGACAGCGGAATGTGCACCGCCATCTGGTCGCCATCGAAGTCGGCGTTGAACGCCGTGCAAACGAGCGGGTGAATACGGATGGCTTTGCCTTCCACCAGCACCGGCTCAAATGCCTGAATGCCCAGGCGGTGCAAAGTGGGAGCGCGGTTCAGCAGCACAGGATGGTCTTTGATGACCTCTTCCAAAATGTCCCAAACGATCGGCTCCTGCTGCTCGACCATTTCTTTCGCCTGCTTGATGGTCGTGACGTTGCCCGTCTGTTCGAGCCGGTGATAAATAAACGGCTTGAATAGTTCGAGCGCCATCTTCTTTGGCAGACCGCATTGGTGCAGCTTGAGCTCGGGGCCGACTACGATGACGGAACGCCCCGAGTAATCGACGCGTTTGCCGAGCAGGTTCTGGCGGAAGCGTCCCTG
Organism: Candidatus Sulfotelmatobacter sp.; assembly: GCA_030049565.1. Lineage (GTDB taxonomy): Bacteria > Acidobacteriota > Terriglobia > Terriglobales > Acidobacteriaceae > Sulfotelmatobacter. Next base: position 1,859 of record JASIKQ010000403.1, on the reverse strand, counting down.
CTTGCCTTTAAGCGTGTCAGAGAGCGACTTCAGCGGCCGGTTGTTCGCCCCGCGCAGCACCCGGCCGCGTCGGCCGTTATCGAATAGTGCGTCGACCGCTTCTTGCAACATGCGCTTTTCGTTGCGCACGATCACTTCCGGCGCGTGCAGGTCCATCAGCTTCTTCAACCGGTTGTTGCGGTTGATGACGCGGCGGTAGAGATCGTTTAGATCGGATGTAGCGAAACGCCCGCCATCGAGTGGAACCAGCGGACGAAGCTCCGGCGGAATCACCGGAATCACGTCCAGAATCATCCAGCTGGGTTTGTTACCGCTCTTGCGAAACGCCTCTACCACTTTCAGGCGCTTGGTGTACTTGAGCCGCTTTTGCAGCGAGCTCTCGTTCTTCATTTTCTCGCGCAGTTCGGTGGCAAGAGCATCAGTGTCAATGCGCTTCAGCAGTTCCTTAATCGCTTCCGCGCCCATCATCGCCTTGAAACCGGCGGGACGGTACTGCTGATCGAGTTCGCGGAACTTCGCTTCGTCTTTGATGACTTCGCGCTCGCGCACTGGCGCATCCCCGGGCTCGATCACGACATAAGCCTCGAAGTAAAGCACGGACTCAAGGTCGCGCAGCGAAATATCGAGCAAGTGCCCGATTCGGCTGGGCAGCCCTTTAAAGAACCACACATGCGAGCAGGGCGAAGCCAGCTCGATGTGGCCGAGGCGCTCGCGGCGAACTTTCGAGAGCGTGACTTCCACGCCGCATTTGTCGCAGATCACGCCGCGGTGCTTCATACGCTTGTACTTGCCGCACAAGCACTCCCAGTCGGTTACGGGGCCAAAGATGCGGGCGCAGAACAAGCCGTCGCGCTCGGGTTTGAACGTTCGGTAGTTAATGGTCTCAGGCTTGGTAACTTCGCCGTGCGACCAGCTGCGAATTTTTTCCGGAGATGCCAGGCTGATGCGGATGGCATCGAAATCCGCAATCGTGGTTTGCATTTCGAATGGGCTCGAACGAAACAAGGTGTTCCTCCGCTTCCTGCGGTTCTCACGCGCCCGCTGACGGCTCCTGAAAACGTCGCTAGCCATTGCTCGCTAGCGAAATCTCGTGACCCGCACCCAGGAGCGGTGCTGCGGGTCTGTTTCTTCAAAATCCAGTTCGATGCGCCGGTCCAGTAACGACTTCCGCCAAGCACTAACCGCAGCGGCCAACGGCTAGTCCGCTGCCGCGCTCGCTGCCGGCCGCTTCTCGCCCGTCTTGATCAGCTCGACATCAAGGCAGAGCGACTGCAATTCGCGAATCAGCACGTTAAACGATTCCGGCACGCCCGGTTCCATGGCGGCTTCGCCCTTGACGATGGCCTCATAAATTTTCGTGCGGCCATATACGTCGTCCGACTTCGCCGTCAGCAGTTCCTGCAGGATGAAGGCTGCGCCGTACGCTTCCAATGCCCAGACTTCCATTTCGCCGAAGCGCTGTCCGCCGAACTGCGCCTTGCCACCCAACGGCTGCTGCGTGATCAGCGAGTACGGTCCGATGGAGCGTGCGTGGATCTTGTCGTCCACCAGGTGCGACAGCTTCAGCATGTAGATGTAACCGACCGTGACCGGCTGTTCGAACTTTTCGCCCGTCATTCCGTCGTGCAAATAAGTCTTGCCCGAAGTCGGCAGGCCCGAGCGCTCCAGCAGCGCCTTGATCTCGCCTTCTTTCGCGCCGTCGAATACAGGCGAACCCATGTGCACGCCCTTCGCCAGTGTCGGGGCTACAGACTCCAGTTCCTCGTCGCTCATTTCGGCGATGGTGTCGGCCAGCTTCGAATCCTTGAACAGAGTCTTCAATTCGCGCCGCGCTGACTCGATGCGTGTGTTCTCTTTGA
>JASIKQ010000402.1 GCA_030049565.1 Candidatus Sulfotelmatobacter sp. | reverse complement strand
CGCCCTGAATCTGCTGTTCCAGAATGCTCGGGTTTACCACCTGCCCGCAATCGACGGCGGCGACCACGCGATGCACCCTCGGCGTGTCGTTTTCCATGCTGATTTCGACCACCTCGGCCACGTAGGAAGAAAAGCATCCGAAACAGGCAATGCCTCGAAAGCGCCCGGCGGGCAGCGGATTTTTCCATGCTGCTTTTTCTGCCGCAAGCTCCAGTGCGCCACGCATGCGCGCGGTGTGCCAGGTGGTGGTGAAATACTGGATGTCTTGATCTTTATCTTTATCTTTAGCGAGCATGTGCAGGCGGTATTCGAGTGGATCTTTCCTCGCCGTCGCCGCCAGTTCATCGATGAAGCTTTCACTGGCGAATCCCGCTTGCAGCGCGTAGACGGAGCGCATCCACCCCAGGGGAACCGGCGTCTCGGCGAGCACATACTCAAGTGAGACATTGGGTAAGGCATAAACGAACGCGGCTTCATCGGGCAGATCGGGGTCGATTCCGTTCGGTCCCGGCTGGCCTTTCTGCCCGCTGATCGAGGGCGCGATGATGCGATGCTTGAAGGTGACTGGCCAGCCTGCGCCGTCGAGCACTGCGCTCAGTTGATGCAGACTGGCGGGACGATAGGTCGAATAGCGCATATCGTCTTCGCGGCTCCAAATTACTTTGACAGGAGCGCCGTTGCCCTCACCGATCCTTGCATCATGCAGCGCCTTCGATACCAGCGCCGCTTCCACAGCATAATCATGCTCCAGCCGGCGTCCGAAGCCGCCGCCCATCAGCGTGACATTCACTTTTACGCGGTCGGGATCAAGCCCGACCGCCTGCGCTACCGAATCGCGGCAATCCTGCGGAACCTGCGTGGGCGCCCACAACTCGCACGTAGCTCCCTGGAAATTTGCCGTGCAATTTCCCGGCTCCATGGGCGCGTGAGCCATGAAGGGCAACTGATACTCGGCCGTGATTGTGCGGCCGCTGATCGTTCCCACGTCGCCTACGGAGTACAGGCTTGCGCTCTTTTTACCTGCCGCCCGCTTCAATGCGTCGAATACAGACGCAGTATTCAGATCTTTATTCGGCCCATCGTCCCATTTGACGTTCAACACGCGGCGGCCTTCCATGGCAGACCACACGCTGTCGGCAACGACGGCCACGGCCGCGTCACCGATTTTGCCTAGGTACTTCACGCCGGGAATTTTTCGCGTCTTCCCGTCATCGAAGCTCACAAGATTGCCTCCGATCGTTGGACATCGCGACAGCACCGCATATTTCATCCCCGGCATGCGGAAGTCGATGCCGAAAACCGCGTCGCCCTTTACTTTGGCGGGCGTATCGACGCGGGCCAGCCGCTGGCCGACAATCTTGTAGTCTTTACTCTGCTTGGGGGGCACATCGGTCGGAATGGGCAAAGTAGCGGCTTTGGCGGCAAGCTCGCCGTACGTCAGGCGGCGATTCGAGCCGCCGTGCACGACGTTTCCATTCTGAGCCACGCAGCCGGATCTCGGAACTGCCCAGGTCAGCGCGGCCGCGGAAATTAACATCTCGCGTGCTGTCGCTCCCGCCCTGCGCATGGGATCCCAGGTCGTCCGCACGCTTGCGCTGCCACCCGTGGTCTGATCTCCATAGAGGGTGCTTGCGCCCGCTTGCTCGATTTCGATTTGCTTCCAATCCGCTTCCAATTCTTCCGCCAGAATCATGGGCAGCGCCGTGCGCACGCCTTGCCCCATCTCCGAGCGCGCTACCACTATGGTGATTTTGTTGTCTGGGGTAATGCGCAGGTAAGCGTTCGGAGAAAATTTTTCTTCGCTCTTGCCTGCTTTGTAAGGAAGATAAAATCCGATGACCAGACCGGCTCCAGCGGCCACGCCCGCGGCGACAAATTCGCGCCGGCTCAGCGGACTCATCGCGCCCCTCCCTCGCCAGCCGCGCGATGGATTGCCTTGCGAATGCGCTCATAGGTTCCGCAGCGACAGAGATTTCCATTCATAGCCTGCGTAATCTGCTCGTCGGAGGGATTTGGCATCTTGGCGAGCAATGCCGCGGCGGCCATGATCTGTCCGGTTTGGCAGTAGCCGCATTGCGGCACTTCCTCGGCAATCCACGCCTGCTGTAACACGTGCAGACCGTTGGGAGAGAGTCCTTCAATTGTCGTGATGTTCTTTCCCGCGACCTCGGAAACTGGCGTAGAACACGAGCGAATCGCGGATCCCTCGACGTGGACAGTGCAGGCGCCGCACAAGCCGGCGCCGCAGCCGAACTTCGTTCCGGTGAGCTCGAGGGTGTCCCGCAAAACCCAAAGAAGCGGGGTCTCAGCCGAGACGCTTACTCTCCTTTCGCTACCATTAACGCGCAGTGTGAACTCAGACATGGAATTTCGCTAGTGGGTCAGTTTGGATGTCATTCCGAACAAGCGCTTTTTGCGAAGCGAAACCCGGGCGAGCCGCGCGAAGTGGCGCGCTCTTTGCGCCACAAAAACGCGCATTCGGCTCGCTTCCTTTTCAAACTGACCCACTACCGGAATTTCAGGCCCAAACTGGAGCCGGCTCACCATCCTACTCAAGCCGCGCGCAAAGTGGAATGGGCATCCCGCCTCAAGGTTCGCCGACGTTCCGCCGATCAAGAACCTATAGGAGAGAATGGCGGTTGAAAGCTCACGATCAGCCCGCATCCGGATTAGCGCCAGAAACAGTCGAGCGCCGAATCCGTCCCCGCTTTAAGCTCAATGTGGAGATTAAGGTCGACTCTCGTACCTGTGGCGTTCTCAAAGGGCAAACTCTCGACATCAGCGAGTCTGGAATCTCAGCCTTACTTACAATCGAAGTGCCGCTCCGCGAACTGGTGGAATTGGAGTTCACGCTTCCCTGCGGGCCGGTCAATATCTACGCCATGGTTCGCCAGCGAAACGCGTTCCGTTATGGTTTTCAGTTTCTGCAGTCCGAAGCAGTGGCCAAAGTAATCCGCCTCACCTGTCGCCAGCTTGCGGTGGAGCAGTCTCTGCTTGCCCGGCACGAACCAGCTTCGGAGTAAAAATCCGCAGCTCGTCCAGGCCACTCTACTTGAGTTCCGTCAGCTTCTCAGTGGCGATCTGCACCGCTTCCGGCCCGGGATTTTCTCTCTTGATCTGCTCATAGAGGCGCTTGGCATCGAGAGGCCGATCGCTGGTCTTATAGAGGTCGGCCAATTCCAACTGCGCCGTCACTTTGCTTACGGAAGCGGTAGGGTGGTTGATCAGATCCTGGTAGAGAGCCTCGGCATCCTTCGCGCGGTTGGTACTGCCCTCCAACGAGGCCAGGGCTAGCTTCGCTACTGAAGCCAATTCCCTGCTGCCATGCTCGGACAAATCTCTGAAATACTTTTCAGCCGAAGCGTCATCGCCCTCGCTGGCCGCAGTCACGCCCAGGAAATAGCGGGCCATATCCGCAGTGTGAGTGTGGGGATACTTATCCACAATCGCCTGAAATTGCTTGTGAGCAGCTTCGGCGCGCTCTTTCGCCGAGGCAAAGCTGGGCACCTCCGGCTGCGGCGGCGTTCCCGCCGGACGCAAGGGCATGTCGAGAGTGCGCACGGCTTCGGAGAACTCAAAGCTCGCCTTCTCATTCTGTGTGCTCTGGTAGTACCAGCCGCCTCCCACGACGGCGGCGATGACAATAACGGCTATGGCTGCCGCGACCAGCGTGTTGCGGTGCTCCACACTCCAGTGTGCGGTTTTCTCCGCGGCTCCCAGTGTGACCCGGCTGAATGCGTCGGTCTTAAGCTGATGGCGTGTTTCTGCGCGCACGACTACCTTCCCATCCCTGACTGATTGGATTCTTGGTCGAGGACCCTCTCTATCGGCGGGCCAGACAGACTGTAGTTTATCAGCCGCAAAATCTCAACGTCAAAGCGCCTGCGCGCGAATCGTGGTGGGCTATCTTACGGCTGAGCTTGCTCCAGCAGACCCTGCTCGAGCTTTTCCTGGCACTCGATGCAATGCCGCGTCCAGGGCACAGCCTCGAGGCGCTTGGCGTTAATCTCTTTGCCGCAATGAATACACTCGCCGAAACTGCCTTCGCGAATCCGCGCCAATGCTTTCTCCACCATTTGCAGGAGCTGCCGTTCATTGTTGCTCTGGCTGAAGAGAAACTCTTTGGTATAGGAACTGGCTGCCCGGTCGGCGATGTCCTGCGCCGTATCTTCGTCGGCGGACCGCCCATCCGCCTGCGTGCGGGAGACGGTGCGCCGCAAATCCTGCTGCCGCGTCTCCAGCCGCTTCTTAAATGCATCTAACTTCTTCTTGTCCATAGGCTCACTTCTAAAAATTGCGCGACGTTCCCCTGAAACCCTCCATGGGGTTGGGGCCAAACGGCAATCATAAGCGCGAGAAATGAGATGCGTCAACAGGCACAGTAGGTAGGCATGAGTCTGCGATTTCTGTCAGGAAAGCGGGAATAGATTTTGAGAATAGGGGTACGAGAAGAATATAAAGACTCTCGGACATACCACCTGAAAGCTCTTCCCGGACGGCTCCAGGTAAGGGTAAGAGGCAGTCTAATGCCTTTGCGCGGGGGTAACCGTGACCGCCAGTGCCGTTTGCTGCCTCAGCGATCCGCCCGCCACGGTTATCGTGGCTATAAAGCTGCCCGGCTTGGCGTTGCTTGCGGCGATGAGCTTGAGCACACTGGTGCCGGACCCCGGAGCCGAAAGCGCGGCGGGCGTGAACGAGTAGGAAACTCCGGCGGGCAATCCGGTGATAGAAAAACTCACCGCAGCGTTGAAGCCGCCGCTGACCGTCACGTGAAACGTGACGCTATTACTTAATCCGGCAATCACTGAAACGGAAGTCGCCGTGGGTACTACATGGAAGGCCGGTATGATCACGCCATCGCTCCAGTGGTTGACGAGCACCGAAGCGTCAACCGAACCAAGGCCGGTCGCCTGGTCGTATCCCACGGCTGCGTTGAACCCAGTTTGGCCGGGAACGCTGTTGTTCCCTACTGTGATGTCGTGAAAGACCGATGCGCCGCCGCTTCCTTGTTTTACGGCAAGCGGATAGAGCACCGTGTTGGCGTTTCCCACTCGAGCTGCGGCATTTTGAACCACCAGCGACATGATTGCGGCGAACGACGGCGAAGCCGCCGAAGTGCCGCCAACCACGTAGAACGACCCCTCCTGGGCGATGATGTACCCGTCATGCCCGGCGGCGGTGAGCGAGACGTCGGGAACATCGCGCTTGCCGTCGGCGGGGACTCCGGCGCCGGTCTGCCACGGCGGTTTGCTGTAGATTGCGCTGGCGCCTCCGCCACTTGCCCACAATCCGTATCCAGGGCTGCTTTCGTTCCAAACGACTTCGGGGACGTAACTAAGCGCCGATCCCTGTGTGCCCGGGTTGTTCGACGTCGCCCAATAGAGCGACGCGTTGGAATCGCTGAACTCGCTGCCGCCAACGCAAATGCTGTAAGGGGTAGAGCAGAGGCCATTGACTGCGAGTCCGTCGGTTGCAGTGGACTCTGAAGGCGAGTCGCATCCCGCGGCACCGCTGTCTCCGGAAGAAACGAAAACGGAAATCCCCTGCGCGGCTGCCTGCTGCCACAAGCTGTTCAGGAATGCGTTTCCGGAGGAACCCAGAGCAGCCTCGCAGAGCCCGAAGCTCGTGCTCATCACCGGCGCGAGGTTGTGGTTCACAATGTATTGCGCCGAGAGGTCGACGCCGTCGCTCGCATTGGTCGATTTCGAGACAACAAATTTGATGGTCGCGTTGGGAGCCACCGCGCCGGACCACTCTGCGTCCAGATCGGCTTCGGTCTCCTCGCCGGAGCTGAAGATTCCGGGGTCGGTGCCATTGACGATGATCTGGGGATTGTTGGCAGGCAGCCCAAAAAACGATCGAAATTGCGCGACATCGGAAAGCTTGATGTTCGATCGGGCAACGATCGCAACCGATTGGCCGTTGCCGTTGTTCCCTCGCTGATAAAGCGAATCGAGATCGTAGATGGTGGCGAAGTCCGCCGGCGCAAGAAAATGCACACCGCCGCTGGTGTACTCGGGCGAGAGCTTGCCCGCTGCAGTATGCATCGGTTCACTGTAGAAGTCATGCAGAGAAACGATACCACCGACCACTGGCGACAAGGCGGCAGGAATTTCAGGATCTCTCGAGTTGGCGTGATGGAATTCATCGCCGATCTTGTAAACGTGAATCGGGGTATGAAATGCCGACTCCACTTGCGACGCAGTGCCGCTAAAGATGATGGCGCGGCCTCCCGCAGTCACTTCGTCGATATCCATGCCGTGCCCCTGGAGCCAGCGCGTTACCTGGGTAATATCGGAATCAGAAACACCGAAGCGCTCACCATACTGTTCGGGAGTGAGCCATTGATGGTAGTAGGCCGACTCGGGGTTATGCTGCGCTTCTACCAACTGGCTGAGAGCTGATTCTTGATCGGCATCAGGCAGCAAGGTCAGGATCATGTGCTGCATGGGAAAATCTGGCGCGACCGCGCCAACGTCGAAGCGAGCGACAGCAAGGGGATGGCGGTTGCCGGGCAGTGTCACTCTTTGCTCGTCATCGATGAAGCTGGTGATTCGATCCCGGGGCTGTATGTACAAAGGATTGATGGGTTCGGCGGCTGGCCGTGCCAGCGCGGGAAGTGGCAACAAATAAATTGATAAGAGAGATAAGAGGATGGTAAATGCGAACAAAGAAGGCTTACGCAGCAGCAAGAGACCAAAGTAATGAGACATCCAGCCTCCGAGAAGGAATGCGGCTCAGAAGCTTCCATCGGCGTGGACGGCGCACACTTGAGGGATTGTCCTTAGGTTCCCGGTAACCGGAGGCACCGGGGAAGGGCACGACCGTAACCACTCGAAACGCCTGCGGCTCTCGCGGGAGAACCGCCGCTGGCATCTACTCGGAATTCTTCAACTTACTTGCAAGTTTCCTTATCTCTTTTTCCCGCGCGATATTCACGATACCTTTGGCATCGTCGAAAAGACTTTCGCGCAGTAGATTGATGAGCCGGGCTTTGATTCTTGCCCGTTCCATGACCGGCGCGGGAACGCGCAGCAACTCCGAGGAAGAACACGTTAAAGCGCTCCCAGTGAGCGCAGCCGGGCTATCGAATCGTAGTTCGGCAGACTGTTTTGGTCCCGTCTCCTGCGCGTTAACCAGTACAGACATAACAACAAAGGCAAGTACTGCCACGACGCTTTTAGCCACATCTCTACCCCCTTGGCGTTCCCAAGGTTCAGGAAGCGCATAGCGCTTCCCATCGGCAAAAAGATGAGGCTGATTAGTTGAACTGTTGTCGGCTACAGGAAGCCCTTTTCGGCTTTAATGCCTTTCAGGTAGCAGAGAAGTTATAACGAGAACATGAAACTCGGCCTCCGATGAAGCGTGTTTGATGAAGAGTCGCTCTAAGCCCGCTTGCCTTTCATTTTTGTAACGGCTCCGTCATATTGGTCAGAGCGTAGGCGAGAACTGCCATGGCGGCGGCATTTTCGCGCAACTCCGCTGGATTGATCTTGTCGAGGGTATCGGCGGCGGTGTGGTGGTAGTTGAAATAGGTGCGGCCATCCTGCATGACGCCGAAGGCCGGCACGCCCGCTTCTGACATGGCGCTGATATCGGCACCGGGAGAGTAGGTCGAGGGCTGCAACACGGTAGCGCCAATGCTCCGGAGAACACTCTGGACCGGGCGCAAGGCATCGATCGCGGCTGGGGTGGCTTTGACGTTGAATCCGAGCGGGTGCGCGGCGCCGGAATCGCTTTCGATGGCGGCGATGTAGTTTGGAAAGTCTCTAGAATGTTCGGCGGTGTAGGCTTTGCTGCCCGAGCCGCCGGTTTCCTCGTCCATCCAGGCGATTACGCGGAGGGTCCGTGCGGGACGCAAGTGCAGGCGCTGCAGTATTTCCGCCGTCTCCATGGCGATAACCACGCCGGCACCGTCATCGATCGCGCCGGTTCCCAAATCCCAGGAATCCAGGTGTCCGGAGGCAATCACGACCTGCTCTGGATGTTCCGAGCCTTTCAGATCGGCAACCACGTTGTAGCTGGTTTCATCTGGAAGTTTTTGGGGTGTCAGAATAAGCCGCATGCGCACTTTGCCTTGGGCGGTGAGGTGAGCAATCAAATCCGCATCCTCGGCGGTAACGGCGCCAGCCGGAATTCCGGCTGGAACACTAAATCCGGTATGGGGAAGGCGATAGTCCGCATTGCCCACCGAACGGACCAAACAAGCCACCGCACCCAGATCGGCGGCGGCTTTCGGTCCACCGACGCGGTAGCTAACGGCTTCGCCGTAGGAGGCGAAGGCATATCCCGCGGCGGCTTTCTGCTTGTCGAATGGCTCATTGAACAGGACAATCCTGCCCGCAACTTTATCTTTCTCCTTGCCGAGGGCCTGCAACTCCTCGAAGGTGTCGACGGTAACTACCTCGGCGG
>JASIKQ010000044.1 GCA_030049565.1 Candidatus Sulfotelmatobacter sp. | reverse complement strand
CCGTGTTCGTGATGCTCGCGTCGGCGCTGGGGGCGGCTGTAACGATTGCGTCAACGAATGGGCTGTCTCTATCGCCTTCATCCCAGCTACATTCTGATTCGTGTAGTGGCAGTTGGTTCACCAGCGGCGACTCCAATACGCTCAGCGCAACTTCTTCGACAATGTTGACCGTGACGACAGGCGAACTGATTATCGTCTCACAGACTCTCGTCTATGCAGGCAATTTGCCAAACCCCACAGTATCTATCAGCGACACGTTAGGCAATTCGTTTACTCTTCTGGCAAGCGTAAATGTGACGCAAGGACTTAATGTTTGGATGGCGATAAGTGCGGCCAGCGGTTGCGACGCGATTACCTCTTATCTATATGACCACGTCGGCTACGCACAGTCGTTCATTGCGGCCGTGTATCCTACAAGCGGCGTTGTGCCCATCGTCACGAATGGTTCTGTGGAATATGGCAATCCATCGGCCACTTCTATTTACACGGGTCCTGAAACGGTGTGGGCATTCGGCACTTCTTCTTACGGCACTCCACCACCACCAATTGTATGGTCATCACCGCTGACCGAAATAACACAGGTTCAAGACCCGTCGGACCGCAGCGAAAGTTTCGCGGTTGTCAACATGACGACATCACCAACGACGTGCTCTTTTAACACAGAAGGCGATGGTGTTTATCAGACGGTGTTGTGCATCGCTTTTCCGCCATCGACATGCGCTGGGTTCCCACAGGCGTGGGTCTATGCGTGCGGGCTATTCTTACCGACAGAGACTAATTCGGGAGAACAGCTTGCTAATGGAACGGTGCTCGCGGCAGCGGGAGACAAGGTGTGGTTGCTCCAACAGAACTGGTGCATTCCGTTCTCACCCGCTTACAATCAATCAGATACCAACTACTATTATGAACCAATGCATACCGTTCCTGGCTATACCGTCAACGCCGTCGCGGCTTATCAGATGGGAGGCGGTTCGATTTGGGGATACAACCTCGATGAGTTCACACCGACGGTCAATGGTTATACCTACATTGCGACATCATCGGGTGGTTGCGGCCAGGGTGTCTTCTGGGTCGTTACGTCACCGTTGGCAACGATTGGATGGTGGGGCATCAACCAGACCGCGACGTCGCTGTTCGTTCCGTGTGCCAACACTGCGACGACTGATTGCGCGGGTTTCTTCTTCGATTCTGACTATGTCGGTTATCCCGTCAGCGGTGGCATGACCGTCGTGTTGAATGGAACGAACTACGCCGCGACGGCTCGCGTTGTCATGGCGACGTCGACGGCGACCACAGAACACTATGGTTCGGGTGGTTACGTCGCGGGATACTTCACGCTTCAGGCGCCACGCACCGAGAACCCTTACTACTCGCTGCTGACCGTGTGGAACAACCAGTCGGCGGGAACGGGCGTATATCAGCAATTGGTGAACTTCGACCCGCAGGAGTTCAACGGATACCTCAACGCTAACCTGTCGAACCTGCGCTTCATCTATCCGAACGGGACCGCCATCCCATCGTGGATTGAAGACAACGACACGTTCATGTCGACCAACACGACCATCTGGCTCAAGCTTGACAACATTCCCGCGTTCTACTCGCAACGCATCTTCGCGGTGTTCGACCCCATCGGGACGTTCGACTGGTCGGCGAGCGGAACCGCAGGGGTCTACGCGAATGCGACGACATGGTATGGCGAGTTCGACGACGGTGCCCAGGTGTTCAATTACTATACCGATTTCTCGGGGACGAGCGCTCCGAGCGGATGGACCATCGGGGTTTACGAGCGCGTCGACAACGGCCTTCAAATCGTGAACTGTGAGAGCTGGCCAGTCAACTCCTACTCGCGAACTTACAATGCGACCTATGGGATGATAGAGGACATGGGGGCCTATCTTTTCGCGCCAAACGTTGCGCAATGCTACTTCGACGAGGGCACGCTGAATTATGCCTCCGTCGTAGGCACGGACCCGAGCTTCTACTTTGAGGACCGCTATCCCGACGGGGCCCATGCGCTCACTTACGAAGGAGATACTTTCGCCTCTACTATAACGGTAATCAATTACGCCGCCCCATCGGCGGGGTTTTTCACCATAAGCGGTTCGCTCACCGTCGGATTAAGCGAACTGTGGGAAAACTACTCAACGGTGGCGGCCACGGCGATACAGAGTCAACCGCACAGCCAAGGATTCTACCCAGGAATCGGAGCGTGTTGCGGAAGCGAACGCGGACCGTGGGTGTCGTTTCTCGACTTCCGCGAGGCCCCACCCAATCTCATTATGCCCTATTTCTACTTCTCGTCCGTCCACAGCGCGCAGCCGACCACGCCGTTCGACCTTACCGCCTCTGTCATCGCGCACAACGAGGTGTTCCTGTCGTGGAACAACGCGACCGCAGGGCCGATGCTCGTGCTGAACGATACGCTTGCTGAAGGCGGAAGCGCGCCGCCCGCGGCATCGCCATTGGACCTGTTGTCGTGTGTCGCTCTCGGTTGCGGCAACGACTCGGGACACGGATTCGTCACGCTGCCAGGATTGCCGCTGGACACCACGCTTTACTTCCAAATCGAAGCGTGGTCGCTGCTCGATGTGAACTCGACATGGTCGAAC
>JASIKQ010000401.1 GCA_030049565.1 Candidatus Sulfotelmatobacter sp. | reverse complement strand
GGCGATGGCAGGTCTGGTACGGCGGATACCTGTTGGGCAGTTCGCGCCACTGCGCTCCGGTGCCCAACACCCACAGAATTCCGTTGAGCACAGCTCGCGTATCCTGCCAGGGTCGACCACGACCGTCGGCACGCCGCTGCGGTCTTAAGATCGGTTCGATAAGTTTCCATTGGGCATCGCTGAGTTCCCATCGTCCTCGCATGCCCTCCTTCTCACCGGTTTTCAACCGCGTGCAAATAGCAAAGTAGGTTCAACCGCCATTTATGAGACAAGTTCTAATACACCAATCGGTATTGATGATGTGGTGGCTACAATCGACGGTTCTAGACACATCTACATTTACGGCTGGGCAACATATCGAGACGTGTTGATAGCGCCACTCCCCATGTAACGAAGTTTTGTTATGCCTTGCATGCCACTGGCGGGGATTGGACCAAGAGCTAGGGGGGAGCCGGTGGGCGGGCTACTTTTTGCCCAAGCCACAACTGCGCCGACGAGGATTGCAAGGCAGAAGAACGTCGAAATTAGGACGCTACCCCGCCGCGATCCTCATCATCTGAACGCTTGTATAATTGACCCATTACCCAATCGTAAGCACTAGGAGCATCCTTTGTCTGCACATATGCCTTCTCATCCCGGCCAACCCGCGCCGGGGCCGCAGCCCTTGCCCGGAGTCGATTCCATCATCGCCGTCGGTTCAGGCAAAGGCGGCGTGGGAAAGACCACGCTGGCCGTGAACCTGGCGGTTGCCCTGGCCAAACTGGGACACAAGGTTGGGCTACTGGATGCGGATGTTTACGGACCTAACGTTCCTCTCATGTTGGGCGTGAACGCGCAACCCAGAATGGTTGGAGACAACCGCATCGAGCCGCTGGAAGCCTTCGGACTTAAGGTAATTTCGGTGGGATTTCTCAATCCTGGCGACAAGCCCATCATCTGGCGCGGACCCATGCTACACCAAATAGTGAAGCAGTTTCTGGGTCTGGTGGAGTGGGGACATCTCGACTACATGGTGGTCGATCTTCCCCCGGGAACTGGCGATGTGGCGCTGTCGCTGGTGCAGTCGGTTCCGTTGACGGGCGCGGTGGTGGTTTCGACGCCATCGGATGTTTCGCTTCAGGACGCGCGCAAGGCGATTGAAATGTTCCGGCAGATGAAGGTGGATTTAGTGGGAGTGGTCGAGAACATGAGCTTTTTCACCTGCCCGCACTGCCATCATGAAATCGATATCTTCTCGCGCCATGGGGCGGAGAAGATGGCGAAGAACTTTGGCGTGTCCTTTCTCGGAAGCATCGAGTTGGATCCCGAGGTACGCAAAGCGGGAGACGGCGGCAAACCGGTGGTTCTCGAAGGGGAAACGTCGCCGCATGCGAAGTCAATTTTCGATTTTGCCCGGAAAGTGGCGGCGCGCGTAAGCGAGATCAAAGCCGGCGAAGGCGCGAGCGTAATTCAGATTCAGTAGGGAAGTGCGCAAGCACAACCGACGCGCGAAACCCAGCGCCAGCGGACCTCATATTAAGCATGCGAGGAATGCAAAACGGGGAGAATAGCGGCCCGTTTCGCGTACCCGGTAATAGCGAGAAAGCCAGCAGTTATTGCAGTTCGCTCATCTTCTTCTTTACCGCCGCGAGTAGCGGAGCCGGCAGCTCCGGGTATCCCTCCTGCACTGCGTAGCGCTGGCCTTCGGAATACATCCAATCCAGCAGATCGTTCAACGCGACGGCGCGGCCTGAGTCTGCGGGTTTAAGCGGCACGTAAAGCCAGGTGAAGCTGGTAATCGGATACGAGTCGGCTCCCGAGGCATTGGTCAATGAGGCCGAGAACTTATTCCATTGGGGCGCCTCCACTGCATAGCAGGCTGCGGCAATGCTCTCCGCCGAAGCCCTTATGAATTTGCCGGAGGCGTTCAGGACCGTAGCCTGGGAAATACTATCCTTCACCGCGTATTGATATTCGACGTAGCCTATGGCGCCGGGAGTCCTCTTCACTTTTTCTGCCATGTCCGAGCTGCGCTCGGCGGCCTGGCCCACCGGCCAGTTCGGCGAGGGGGTGATACCGATCTGCGCTTTGAACTTGGGGCTTACCTTGGAGAGAAAGTCTGTGAACACGTAGTTCGTTCCCTTACCGGCAGGACGATTGATCACCCTGATGGGAAGATTGGGCAATGGAAAGTCGGGATTGAGTCTGGCGATTTGAAGAGCATTCCACATCTTGATATCGCCCATGAAGATCGAGGCCAATACTTCTCCCGAAAGGCGAAGCTGAGTGTGAACTTCGGGAAGGTTGTAGACCGGAACGATGCCGATCAGCACTACCGGGATTTCGATCAGATTGCCTTCTTTGCGCTGGGCCTCGGTCAACTGGGCTTCTCCGGCGGCAAAATCTCCCGCCCCACGAGAAATCTGCCTGATGCCTTCCGAGGTGCCAACGGGGAGATAGCGCAATTGAATGCTTGCGTTGCGCTTGTCGTATTCCTCCGCCCAGCGTGTATATAGTGGCGCCGGAACGCTCGACCCCGATCCCACAACCACTACTGCATTCTGCGCAGGGCATTTAATTCCGTGCAGCCCGATGTTAAGGACAAAAAACAGACTGATACAGAGCGAAAGGCTGCTGAAATTTCGCGCTGCGGCTGGTTTCACGTTAGTTTTCATAGCGTTTCACAGAGAAAAACAGTGCTCTCCCGAAATTGAACCTACAATTAAAGGTCACAGTGGTAAAGTTACTATCGTTTGGCGGACGTGGTGAGCGGGACGATTTTCCCTTAATGAGTTATGGCTTTCGCTGAAGTCGAAACCTTAGCCCGTGATTTACTGACGGCCTATGAAACCGGCAGCATAATTGAAGTGCCTCCGTCGCAACGCCCGGGTTTCGACCTCAATGCCGCTTACGAGGTTGAGGACATGCTCAAGCGCTGGCGCGAAGCAGCCGGGCATAAAGCTGTGGGCCGCAAGGTGGGCTATGCGAATAAGGCCATGTGGCGCGTATTGAAGCTGGAGACGCTCGTTTGGGGCCACATGTATGAAGACACGGTGCATTACAGCGAAAGCAATTCGGCCACCCTGTCACTTGCGAATCCGCGCTCACTAAAGATCGAGCCGGAAATTGTTTTCGGCTTGAAGGCGGAGGTCAATGGGGGTTGCGACGCAGCCACGGCTCTCGCCGCCGCGGACTGGCTTGCGTTAGGCTTCGAGATCATTGATTGTCCCTATCCCGAATGGAAGTTTCAGCCGAGTGATTTCGTGGCATCGTTTGGTCTTCATGCGGCCCTGGTGATTGGCCAAAAACTGCCGATCAGGGCGGAAATGATCCCTCAACTGGTGGATGATCTGGCACGCTTTAAGGTGAAGATTTCAAAAGCCGGAGAGCTTGTGGAAGAAGGGTCCGGCAGAAATTCCCTGAAAAGCCCAGCGCTGTGCCTCGCGGAGCTAGGCGCGGCCATTGCGCGGCGAAATCCCACCCATCCTTTGAGCGCGGGTGAAATCGTCAGCTCCGGCACGCTCACTGCCGGACATCCCACCAACAAAGGCGATGAATGGACGGTTGAAGCCGAGGGAATCAACCTGCCGCAGCTGTCACTGCGTCTCACGTAGGTGGCTGGCGATAGTGTCTATTTTTCCAGCCGCGAAAAAAAACCCGCGTCGCCGGTTGGCGAGGAGAAATGCCCGCTCTTTTTTTTATTACTTCCGTGCCGCGGTCTCCAGCCTGCGTTCGCGGCGATTTAAGGTCTTCGCCCTTGTCCAGTCGGGAACTCCTCACAGAAATCCACAGCACTTTGTGTGTAAAGGCTTGCGCAGTTCTGCTACGATGCTCGAAAGAAGCTATTATCTCCTTTGCTTTCTGGAGCGCGTCGGCCGCAGGAAGGCCCCCAAATTGCATCAATTGGTGCCGGAGTTGTGTGCCTCCGGTCCCAGGATGCCGAGGACGGTTGCCGCAGGTAGGAGCAGTTTGTGCCCGACCCAGGGAATGGTCATGTTGTAGTAAGGCGGCGACGTACGCGCCGCCATCGCCGAAATCGATTCATCCGCCGGTGCCTCGTCCTCACCGTAGTAGCGACGGTCGCCGCCGGAATTTCGGCAGTTGCGACTCCGTATTTCAGGAACTTATGGCGTGGCCAGCAGCTGGCAACGCATCCCCTTAGGTACGAAGTGCGTCATGGGAGCCCTGATCGGCTCAATCAAATCCTCGCGAAATCCCAACCATTGCGCCCCATCTATCCCTATTCGATTGTGCCCGGAGGGGTCGAAAATGCGCAGGAGTTGAAGTGGGCGGCGGAGCACGATCCGGCCGTAGCCGCGCACTACGCGGGTTTTGATTATGAGCGGGCGCACATCGTGCAGCTCACGTTGGCGCGCACCGTCTACGTTTCCTATCGCATCGGCAATCATATTTACTGGACAAGCCACCGCGTGACGCTGCACAAGGGCGAGAAGTTGCTCACCGACGGCAGAATGACCGCCCGTACCCGCTGCGCCAATCGCGTGGAAGAAACTCCGCAGCAGAAGTCGGCTTCAGCCACCGAACCGACGCAAGAGCAATTGGATCATCCGGTCCGCAGCGGACAAGGGACGGCGATGCAAGCGCCTCCCGTGACCTTTCAATCGGCTCTGCTGAATCGTCCACAGATTCCTGATCTTGGCGCCACCGGCCCGCTGGCTCTCTATGATCCGTTTGTGGGAGGAAACTTTATCGCTCTTTCTGTTCCGCCATTGCCCCTGGGAGTTTGTGAGCCCGTCAAGAAGAAGGGAAACAGCCGTGGGGCGGAGATTGAAGCCAATGCCGGCAGCAAGAAGAAGCCCATAGGTACCTGCGGGACCGGCGGCGGTTCCCCGGGCACGGTGCCCGAGCCCGGAACCTGGGCCCTGTTCGCTTCCGGTTTGGCGCTGATTGCATGGCGTTTTCGCCGAACCTTATTGCCTGCCCGCGCCCGTGGATATCGTCCGTGATCCCGGCGCCCTCGGCGGGAAGCCCGACCCAAAGTTGTAATCCCTTCGTAAGCAGGAGGTTCTAAGGACGCTGTTAGAATCGCTGGAAGAATTCCACTCAATCGAAGAATGAACTGTTTTTTCAGGGCCGCCGCTCTGCCGCTGTTCGCCGTGGCGTGTTTCTCCGCTCACGCCCTTTCTCAGGCCCCGTCAGTGCCTGCGATTCGCAAGGTTGAGGTGCTGCGTACCCGCGGCAAGGTCGAAATTGAGATTGAGGCCAGCGACCGCATCATCCCGCAAACCAATATTCTGAAGAACCCCGACCGGCTGGTGGTTGATTTTGTCAATGCCGTTCCCGGCGTTCAGCTTCACAGTCAGGCGGTAAATCGCGCCGAGGTAAAGAATCTGCGCGTAGGATTATTCTCGGCCGATCCTCCGGTCACACGCATTGTGCTCGATCTCGCCGGGCCTCAGCCTTACCAGGTTTTTCCCTCGGGAAGAACTGTGATCGTGAAGGTGGGAGCGGGCGGCGATTCCGAATCAGCCGATTCTGGATCAGCCGAATATCAGCCCAGCTCCGGCCCGATGCTGAGCCGTGCGAACTATTCTGCGGGCGCGCACCCGTCGGTGGAAATTCCGCCTGCCACACATCCGGTGCTCGCGGTTTCGTTCCGCGACGGCATGTTGACGATCAACGCCAACAAAGCGAATTTGTCGGAAGTGCTCTTCGCTGTGCACCAGCGCACGGGAGCGGATATCGCTATTCCCGCAGGCGCAGAACAGGAGCAGGTGGTCGCCGAACTCGGTCCCGCGCCGGCGCCGGAAGTTCTTTCGCGCCTGCTCAACGGATCGAAATTTAATTTTCTGATTTTGAGTTCGTCGAGCGACCCCAAAGCTTTGGACCGCGTGATTCTGAGCTCGCGGCCCGAAGGCCCCATGATTTCTTCGCCGCGCCC
>JASIKQ010000400.1 GCA_030049565.1 Candidatus Sulfotelmatobacter sp. | reverse complement strand
ACGGGCAACACTAGCAAAGAAGTTTGCCATCCCGCGCGCTGATTGACGATGCCGAGCAGTCCCACGGCTGCTGCGCCCACCAAATAGTAAGGGAACGACCAGAAGTAGCATTCTGACCAAACCTTGCGGCTCGATTTGTTCTCTGTCAGCGCGATGACCAGGGAGACCGGCAAGGTGTTGGCCAGAAAGAAAACCAGGGCAGCTATCATCAGCATGAGGGAACGACTGCCGTTCATCCGCACGTAGAGCCAGTGGTAGCTGATGTAGCACAAGGCACTGGCATTCGCCATCATGCCGAATACATTGAACGAAACTTTGATCGGATCGGGCCGATTGCGCGCGTTCCACAGGCTCTGCACCAGAGTCGCCGTGCAGCCGATGACGAGCGTCTCGGGGAGGCTCAGCTCCATTACGCCCAGGAGAATGAAGAGAAAGTTCACCGACATGGTGCCGTCGATCCCGGGCAGTTGCACCTTGAGGGCTGACGCCAGAACGGCAATTGCCAGATAGCAGACAAATCGGGTCAGATCGGCCGAATGCCAGTGCCACAGCGCCGAACACAACACCGCCATGCCGAGTGAGACAGTGGCGCCGACAAAGATTTTCGTGGCAGTCGACATTATTCGGTCATCTTCTTACTAACAGTTTGCTGAAACACCTCTCGCCCGGCTTTATCGCAGCCCTGAGGCCGCTACGCCACCCAAGATCGAGTTTGTCAGCAAACTCCTAAGGGGGACAGACCGCACCGGCGGCGTGGGTTACTCTACCCACACCTCCGGCCAGCCTGTGCAGGAGATCCTATTGTTGTTACAGAGAGTTCAGTAGCTTACTGACGTAACCTCCGTGAGTGGGGTCCGGGGTCGGCGCGCAAGCGGGACGTGAGGTGCATTGCTGCTCGGCTGCCGGGACAGAGTAACCGGTTACCTTGGTGATCTATTGGTGCAGCATTGTTCTTCGACGGGCGCGGCTATGTGTCAAGATCAACGCCAAACGCAGAAATGGCTCTACGACAGGTCAATTCGCAGTTCCAGGAAAAAGTCGGCACGCAAGAGCGCCGGCAACCATCTGAGCTTTTGACAGCAAGCATTGGCACCGCAATTGTGCTCGCCGATACCAAAGGTTTGGTGACCGGTTGCAACGATGCAGCGCAAAAATTGTTCGGCCGGCACGCGATGGAATTGATTGGACAGCAACTCGTAACGCTCATTGCCACGGAAGATGATGCCGCGGTCCCAAAAGCGCATAACAATTTCTTATCCATAGTACAAAAGCAGGGACAATACAGAACCCGGCACGTAATCCGCAGCAAGTCTGGCGTAAGTGTCGCGGGCGATCTATTCATAATGATGTTCGCCAGCGGCACTGATGAACGAGCGGGAATGGTAGCAATATTCTCTGTCGATGAGGGAAGCGCAACGAATGCGAACGCCCGAGATGGTCAAAGACAGCAGCCGCGTGCGGATGAAACCGCGCCGACCATCTGCCTTGAAATTGATGGAACCAAGCTCATCATGGCGAGTCCGGTCATGCATAAATTCATGCGCATGGTCGAGCGGGTTGCCGGACACACGGAGAGCGTGCTGGTCACAGGGGAAACTGGAACCGGCAAGGAGTTGATCGCCCGCAGCATTCACCAGTCGTCGCACCGGCGAAACCGGCCGTGGGTCGACATCAATTGCGCGGCGCTTCCGGAAAACCTGGTTGAGAGCGAATTGTTCGGCTATGAAAAAGGCGCCTTCACAGGCGCAGACGCCTCCAAGGCAGGCCTTTTTGAGCTGGCCGATAAAGGCACGCTGTTTCTCGACGAAATTGGCGAGCTCCAATTGCAGACGCAAGTGAAGCTGTTGCGCGTGTTGGATGGATATCCGTTTTACCGTCTCGGCGGGCATCGGAAGATCAACGTCGATGTGCGCATCGTAGCCGCAACCAATCAGGATCTGGACGCTGCGGTCGCAGCAGGACGTTTCCGGCAAGATCTTTTTCATCGCCTGGGGCAATTCCAGCTACGCGTTCCGCCGTTGCGCGAACGTCCCGAAGATATCATCGCATTGGCCGAGCACTTTCTACGTTTGAAGAATCGGGATCGTTATTTTACGCCCGATGCGGTTACGGAACTACTCGCGCACTCATGGCCGGGAAATGTTCGTGAGTTGCGGAATCTCATCGCCAGGGTTGCGGTGGAGTCGAGCCAGCCGGAAATTCAGAGATCACAGATTGCGGACGCGATGTCGGGTAATCCTGTGGCCCAGCGACAAGCGCCCTCGATGCCGGTCGGCAATCTCGATAGCATGGAAGAGCAGATGATCATTCGCGCACTCGAGCGCAGCGGCGGTCATCGCGGCCAAGCGGCAGAACAACTCGGCATTTCGCGGCGCACGCTGAGTCGCAAGCTGAAGGAATACAACATTAATGTCAATCCGGGTGATGGCGCCAAGTCGTTAGGAGCGATCAGTCTGGAGCAGCAGAAATTCTTCCGCGCACGTATTCAGCTTACGGTCTCATTGAAGAATCATCATGGCGACGAGACCAGCGTTCAAGGCGTTAACCTGAGCACGGGCGGCATGGGGATTGACGGCCTGAAAGAACCAATGAAATTTACCGGGCTGCTGGATGTGAGTTTCCCGCTCCCCGACAGCGAAATAGTTTTTCGCGCCAAGGCGCGTATTGTATGGTTCGCCGGCGAAGGCCGCGTGGGTCTTCGTTTTGCGGTGATCGACCCCGCCCTATTCGAACAATTGCAGCACTGGACGAACCAAAAAATGAAGGATGAGGGTTGGGAATTGCCGGCGCAGTCTTGACACAGAGTCATCAGAGTAGAGGTTTTGCCCTGCGGGGGCGATTTTCAACCCATTGATGGCCGTTCCTACGGGTGAAGCTGCTGGCTTGCGGCCGGCACAAGGCTGAAGAAAACTTGGTCGGGCATTCGCGTTTGCCAGTGGCCGCTCAGCTTCGGATATTCGACAGACCCCAAGAAAATGATCGCGATACCTGCAGCTAGCGCCCAGGCCGGCAGGGAGTGTCTCGATCTTTTCGGACCGGCGGCCATGAATAACGCGTCCTTCGCCGGACAAACAGCGACGCACTCGAGGCATCCGGTGCATTCGGCGGAGCGAATCTGAATCAACCTGTCGACTGGAAGCCCCGACGGACATGCTTTGGCGCACTTGGCGCAGTCGATGCATGTGCTTTCGTTGCGCGTAATCCGCCACGGGCTGAATAGCGCGGCCAGCCCCATCAAAGCTCCGTAAGGACACAAGTACCTGCACCAGAGGTTCTGCACCAGTAAAGAGGCGGCAAATAGCACAACCAGCACGAAGCCTGCCGTGCTGCTCAGAAAACGAAAGAAGTTGAGCATGCGCACGTCGACGACCAAGCCGTACGGACTGGCCACAAAATCAGCTATAGCTGCGGCTGACATCATGGCGACCGCGTAAACGAAAAAGCTTAGCAGCAGATACTTCAAAGAACGCAAGGGCAAATCGAGCCAGCGCGGTACGCGCAGGTTGCGGCCAAAGAGCTCGCGCCCGAGCTTCCATAAGTATTCCGACACCGTCCCGACCGGACATAGCCACGCGCAGAAGGATTTGCGAAACAAAAAAGAAATGAGCACGAAAGCGACGAACAAGAAAAAAGCCGCGGGATGCAGGCGCGGCAATCGCCCACTAAGCAACACGTATTTGAACTGCATCAGGCCTTCGATCGGCAACCATCCCTCGATCCCCGCCGGACGAAAAACTGCCAGCGTCCTGCCACCGCTCTCGGCCCAACGCACCCACAGATAAAACTGCACGCCGACGAAGAGATTCAAGATAAGGAAGATGATCTGAACGCCCAGCCGCATGGGCTGCGAATAGTCGTGGTCACTGCGGCGCACCAGCTTTTTGCGAGCTGGTGCGACACTGATGGTTCGATCAAAATCGCCTTGATTGGTCGACCCTTCGGACACTTCGGGCCTGGAATCTTCGATCAAGCTGTGCACAATCCGTCCTTTCGCCTTCGACTCCACGTTAATGGGCGGAGACACATCTGAATGCGACTAATGTCACAGCGCTCATTAGACGCGCGACATGCTTCTCAACTGGTTGGATTGAAGATTGAAGATTCCCCGAGGTTGGTTGAGGTTTCGTAGAATGAGCGCATGGCGGGCGATTATCAAGATCCGAGATCGGCACTGAAAAAAGTGGCGATCTTTTCCAGCCTGTCGGAGCAAGAGCTTTCGTTCGTCATTCCGCGCCTGTTGCTGCGGAAATTTCAATCCGGGGAGATCATCTTCAGCGAGGGCGACAATTGCACAGGACTCTATGTGGTCCAGACGGGCAGCGTGCGCATCTTCAAGAGTTCGGCCGGTGGCCGAGAACAAGTACTTTCCATCGATGGTCCCGGCAGCTCGATTGCAGAGCTGCCCGTCTTTGACGGCGGGACCTATCCGGCATCGGCCCAGGCGCTCAAAGACAGCACTCTTCTGTTCTTCAGCCGGACGGATTTTCATACGCTTTGCCTGCAACATCCGCAGGTGGCTCTTAAGGTGCTGCGGGTCATCGGCGGACGCCTGCGTAGGCTGGTGGGCATTATTGAGGAGCTCTCGTTCACTACGGTGCGGCACCGTTTGGTTTCGCTTCTGCTCCGCCTGGGAAAGTCAGAGGGAGCTCGCGGGGACGAAGCACTCGTACTCACCCTTCCTGCCAACAACAGCGAGTTGGCGGCGCAAATCGGTACGGTGCGGGAATTGGTCTCGCGTAATCTCAGCCGCTTGCAAGCGGAGGGTCTGATTGAAGTGGAGGACCGGACCGTGCGGATCATTTCTCGCAAGAAATTGGAAGCTGAGCTGGAAAGCGCGGCTGGATGAAAGTCTCTCCTTTAGTTGTTTCTCTGCGTTTCCTGTCTAGCAGGTTTACTGTGACAAAAGTCATCGGCAGCTGCTTCGCATTCCGCTAATGTCACAAATAGAGCGGCAGCGGACATCAAGAAATCATCCGAGCCGCAGGAGGAAATGATGAGCATTGCTGCCGAAAAAACCGTGCGGGAGCTAGCGCTGGAGAACCCAGCCGCTACGCGAGTATTTGAGAAGTTGGGTATCGACTACTGTTGCGGCGGAGACAAGTCCTTGCAGGTAGCCTGCCGCGCGGCCAATCTGAGCATGGATCAGGTTCTCGATACTCTGGAAATGGCCGAGCAGTCGGCAAACGCCGTGCCGGGGAACAGAAACTGGCAATTGGAACCCCTTACCGACCTAATTGACCACATCAAGAATACGCACCACAAATACACCCGCGAGGAAATCGCCCGCCTTGGTCCATT
>JASIKQ010000399.1 GCA_030049565.1 Candidatus Sulfotelmatobacter sp. | reverse complement strand
CGCACCCGACTACAACAAGGTGAAAGACGAGCGCGAAAAAGAGCGCCTCACGCGTTATCAGGTTGCGGCGTATCTCTGGTCTCCCGATTCGAAGCACATGATCTTCGATTCGCAAGGCCAGCTCTGGCTGTTCGATCTTGCCAGCAATACGGCGGTGCAGTTCACCTCCGCGCCCGATCCCAGCGGCGACCCTAAATTCTCTCCCGATGGCAACCACATCTCGTACCTTCGCAAGCACAACCTTTACGTGCGGCCAGTGAGCGGCAAAGGCGAGAGGCAGCTGACCAAAGATACAGACGACAACCTGCTCAACGGCGAGGTCGATTGGGTTTATGCCGAAGAATTGGAAGTGCGCAGCAATTATTTCTGGTCGCCCGACAGCAAGGAAATCGTTTTCCTCCGCATGGACGAAACCAAAGTTCCCACTTATCCGCTCGTCAATCTAATCCCGACGCACCCGACAGTCGACAACGAAAAGTATCCCAAAGTGGGCGACCCCAATCCTGGCGTGAAGCTGGGCGTGGTGGATGCGGAGCATGGCAAGGTCCGCTGGATTTCTCTGACCAGCGATGAGGACATCTACATCCCGCGTTTTGGCTGGTTGCGCGAGGGCATCATCTGGGCGGAGGTTCTCGACCGCAATCAGGACGAAATGGATTTATATTTCGTCGACGCAAAATCGGGGAAAGCGAAGAAAATCCTGACCGAAAGTAGCCCCGGCGCGTGGGTGAACGTGAATGACAATTTCAAGATTATGAAATCAAGCGATGGTTTCACATGGTCGAGCTGGCGCGATGGTCATACGCATTTGTATCTCTACAGCTTTGATCCGCAAAATCCGCTGGCCGCCGAAGCCAAATTCGAGCACCAGATCACAAAAGGTGACTACGAAGTGCTGGGCATTGAGGGAATCGATGAGTCGAGCGGGACCGTGTTTTTCTCATCCGACAAGGACGATCCTCGGCAGCGACACGTCTTTTCGATCAAGCTGGATGGAACTGACTTGAAGGAGCTCACGACAGAGGAGGGACTTTCCCACGCCAACTTCTCCGATGACGGCAAGCACTACCTGGAAGCCTTCACCGGACCAACAACTGCCCCGCGCATGACTCTTTGTAGCGTTGGCGGTTCCTGCGCGCCAGTGTGGCAGGCTCGCGATGAAATCGCGGAGTACGGAATTCGCCCACCCAAGTTCCTGGATTTCAAAGCCGACGACGGGACTACGCTTTACGCGCGGCTGTTGCTTCCCCCGGATCCGCCGGCTGACGGAAAAATTCCGGTGATCGTAAACATCTACGGCGGCCCCTTTGCGCAGACTGTGCTGAAGGAACCAAGCAGCGCGTTCGATGAGATTTTGTCGCGCAAGGGCTTCGCTATCTTCTCTTGCGACAATCGCGGCACGCCGGGACGCGACCGCGCTTTTCAAACCGCGATTCGCCATGAATTCGGCGCCATCGAGTTGAAGGACCAACTGGCCGCTCTCGATCAGTTATTTGCGCAGTATCCGCAGCTCGATAAAGATCGCATCGCGATTTGGGGATGGTCCAACGGCGGCTCGATGACGCTCTATGCCATGACGCACTCCGATCGCTTCCGCGCCGGGGTTGCCGTCGCGCCCGTTACCGATCAAATCAATTACGACTCCATCTACACCGAACGTTATATGGGGCAACTCAAAGATGACCCCACAGGTTACGAGCAATCCGACGTGAACAAAGTCGCGAGCGATCTCCACGGCGAGTTATTGCTGGTGCACGGCACGGGCGATGACAACGTCCACTTTCAGAACAGCGCACAGATGATCGACGCGCTCATCAAAGCCGGCAAACAATTCCGGCTGATGATCTATCCGAACAAGACTCACAGCATTTCCGGGCCCGATGCCCGTACTCACCTGTTCCACATGATCGCAGACCATTTCGAGCGGGAGATGAGGTAGAAAAAATCGCACGGGGTCTCACGGAAAGTTTGGATGCCCGAAAGCCAGACGCTACTTGTGCTTCCCGGGCTTCTTGTGAGTTTCTTTAGGAGTTTCTTTCGCGGAGCCTTCCTTCGAAGAAGTCTCCGCTTTGGTTTTGTCTTCCTTCTTGGAATCCGTGGCCGTGCTCTCAGCTGTTGCTGGTGCGGCGGTCTTCCTGGCGTAGTCGGTTACATACCAACCGGACCCTTTGAACTGCACCGCCGGGGCGGAAATGATCTGTGTCACCGGCCCACCGCACTGCGGGCATTTTTTGATGAGCTTGTCGGAAAATTTCTGGATTTTTTCGAAGCGGTGGCCGCATTTTTGGCACTGATATTCGTAAAGTGGCATGTGGGGAGACGTAAGAAACTTTAGATTTGATTCTAGGGGCGCAGCTTTGACTGCGTCAATTGACCGTACCCCATCAGACATCGCCGAAGTTATATGGGAACAGTCGCGCCTGAAATGAGTGAAGTCGCCAGGGGCTGTCCCGTCGAGCGAGTTCAACGCAAGATTCGGTGGTACACTCCGCCCATGAAGGATTCCAGCCATAGCTCCGCCGACGGCTCGGTGCCCCCGTACCAATCCTCCCGCCCGGCACTGTACATCATCGCTACTCCCATCGGAAATCTGGAAGACATCACCCTGCGCGCCCTGCGCATTTTGAAAGAAGTTGACCTGATCGCTTGCGAAGATACGCGCCAAACCCAGAAGCTGCTCAATCATTACGGAATCGCCACGCGAACCGTCAGCTATCACGAGCACAACGAGATGACCCGGGCGCCCGAGCTGGTGAAAGAGATACAAGAAGGAGCCAGCATCGCGCTGGTAACCGATGCTGGGATGCCGGGAATTTCCGATCCTGGATTCCGCCTGATTTCGCTCGCCATCCGTCATCGCCTGCCGGTTGTGCCGGTTCCGGGAGCGGCTGCGTTTCTCGCCGCGCTGGTCGCGAGTGGACTTCCGACGGATTCTTTCCGCTTCAGCGGATTTCTTCCGGCCAAGCGGGGAGAACGGCGCAGCCTCTTAGAAACCGTCAAAAGCTCGCCTCGAACGCAAGTTTTCTATGAAGCTCCGCACCGGCTGCTCGACGCGCTGACTGACATTGTCGAAGTTTTGGGAGACGACAGGCAAGTAGTTCTTGCGCGCGAAGTCACCAAGCTGCACGAAGAGTTTCTGCGCGGCTCCGCGAGCGACTTGCTAAAAACTCTGAAATCGCGCGATGGCGTAAAGGGCGAAATCACGCTACTGATTGGCAAAGCGGAAGAAGCGAAACGTCGCGCAACAGGCGACAAGCCCGGCCAAAACCAACTGCAGATCGAGCAACGAATGAAACAGATTATGGCTGAGCAATCGGTGGATGAAAAGACAGCCCTCAAGCGCCTGGCTAGAGAGCGCGGAATCTCCAAGAGCGAGG
>JASIKQ010000398.1 GCA_030049565.1 Candidatus Sulfotelmatobacter sp. | reverse complement strand
CCACGCCCTGAAAACCTCGGACTTGGAGAGCGCGGCGAAAGAAGTGGTTCACCCCAACCATCTCGTCTGGGTGATAGTCGGAGATCGCGCGAAAATCGAAGCGGGAGTCCGAGAAGTTGGATTGGGAGAGGTTCGCTTACTCAAATCTGACGGCACGCCCGCCACGTCGTCGGCAGGGACACGGTAATTGCGGGCGATCCAGGAGTTGCATCGGGCAAAGACTAACTAAAATCTTCGACGCATCAATCAAGCCCGCCGGTTGCGCAGGTAGTTGCCGAGTAACGCCTGGAGATAAAGCCCGATTGACGATAGCGAAGCTCCCCACTTACCCTGTACGGTGCACCTGAAGAATGCCGCGCTCACCCGTCCCCCGGTCGCTGATGATATTACCGACCTGGTCGGTGGCACTCCGCTATTGCGACTAAGACGTCTGGTTCCGAAGAACTCAGCCGATATTTTCGCTAAGCTGGAATACCTGAACCCCGGCGGTAGCGTAAAAGACCGCGCCGCCATCGGCATCATCCGCCGCGCCGAGCAGGAAGGGAAACTCGTGCCTGGAGGTACCATTGTCGAGGCGACCGCCGGAAACACCGGCATCGGCCTGGCGCTGATTGGAGTGAATCGCGGATACAGGGTCAAGCTCTTTGTCCCCGAAAATTTTTCTCAAGAGAAAGTCACCATCATGCGCGCTTTGGGCGCGCAGGTGGAACGCACGCCCGACGCCGAAGGCATGTCGGGCGCCATTCGCCGCGCCAAAGAATTAGTCGCCACCGATCCTAGCGCGTTCATGGCCGGACAATTCGAAAACATGGCCAATCCCGACTACCACTACGAAACCACCGCCGTCGAACTTTACGAGCAGATGGAAGGCAAAATCGACGCTCTGGTTCTTGGCTGCGGGACGTGCGGAACCTTCACCGGCGTGGCGCGATATTTGAAGAAGCGGATTCCCGGAGTACACACGGTGGCGGTGGAAACGCAGGGTTCAATTCTCCAGGGCGGCGAAGCGGGGCCGCACAAAGTGGAGGGCATCGGCGTCAGCTTCATCCCCAAGACATTCGATTCTTCCGTGTGCGATGAAGTCCTCATGGTTAGCGACGACGATGCATTTGACACGGTAAAGAAACTCGCCGCGAAGGAAGGAGTGTTGGGCGGTTCCAGCGCCGGGGCTGCTGTTTTCGCCGCCCTGCAAGTGGCGCAGCGCCTGGGCGCAGACAAACGCGTGGCGACCATTATCCCCGACTCGGCCGAGCGCTATTTGTCGAAGAAAATTTTTGAAGGTGGGATCTAGCGCCGATGAAAAACACACGAGCCGGATTCGCCACCCGCGCCATACACGATGGGCAAGCGCCCGATCCGCTGACCGGAGCGGTCACAGTTCCGATCTATCCCACCTCCACTTACGTTCAGCAGGGAATTGGTGAGCACAAAGGATACGAGTATTCCCGCGCTTCTAACCCTACGCGCACAAGGCTGGAAGAAAATCTGGCGTCTCTCGAAGGCGGCGTTGCGGCTCGAGTATTCGCCAGCGGAATGGCCGCGATTAACGCCGTTGCCGCCCTGCTGAAGTCGGGCGACCACGTCGTCTGCGGCAACGACCTGTATGGCGGCACGCCGCGACTTTTCAATCAGGTTCTCAGCAATTTCGGCCTGGAATTTTCTTACGTTGACACGACGGACGCGGAAAATGTTGGGCGCGCCATCCGCAAAAATACGCGCAGGGTTTATGTGGAGACGCCGACCAATCCGCTGATGCGGCTGAGCGACCTGAAGGCCATCAGCCAGATCTGCCGCCGCAAGCAAATTGAGCTGGTGGTGGACAACACTTTCATGTCGCCATATTTCCAGCAGCCGCTGGCACTGGGAGCGGATATGGTGATTCACTCGACTACGAAATTCCTGAATGGCCACAGCGATGGTCTCGGCGGAGTTGTTGTTTGCACGAAGCCGGAACAGGCGGAAAAGCTGGCCTTTCTGCAAAAGGCCGCGGGGGCGATTCTGTCGCCATTCGAATGCTGGCTGGTCTTGCGGGGCGTGAAGACGCTGGCTGCGCGCATGGAGATTCATGATCGCAATGGCCGCGCCGTTGCGGATTTCTTAGCCAAGCACCAGAAAGTGAGTAAAGTTTTTTATCCCGGCCTGCGAGATCATCCGCAACATGAACTGGCCAGACGGCAGATGAGCGGATTCGGTGCGATGATCACCTTCGAAACCGGATCGTTCAAGAACGCCAACAAGATGCTGAAAAAATTGCGCGTATGCTCGTTGGGCGAGTCTCTCGGAGGAGTGGAAACGCTGATCTCGCATCCCGCCACCATGACTCACGCCGCGCTGGGCGAAAAAGGGCGCAAGGCTATCGGCATCACGGATGGCATGGTTCGTATTTCGGTGGGCATCGAAAACATCGAAGACATACTCCATGACCTGGAGCAAGGACTGGCTGCGATTTAGAGGTTTCCACCGGTTGATTAACCGAGAAATCTGCTCCAAGTACAAATAATCCGCACCCATAACCTTTGGGGATATTTCTTCTTGGCTGAGAAACCAACATCCACCACCCCACCGTCTTCCTGCCGCGAATGGAATGCTCGCCTCTACCACAGGCTGTCAACGCCGCAGGTCAGTTGGGGCAAGAAAGTGCTGGCGCGGTTGCGGCTGCGCGGAGATGAAATCGTCCTCGATGCGGGCTGCGGCAGCGGGCGCCTGACGGGCGACTTGCTGGCAGTACTTCCGCGTGGACACGCAGTGGGAATCGATCTTTCGCAGAATATGTTGCGGAGCGCGCGAGAACATTTGCGTTCTCATCCCAACTTGTCGCTGGTTGCGGGCGATCTGCTCCACCTCCCTTTTACCCGCGTGTTCGACGGCATCGTAAGTACGGCAGCACTGCATTGGGTGCTCGACCACGATCATCTGTTTGCGAACTTCCGCACGGCGTTACGTACCGGTGGGTGGTTGGAGGCGCAATGCGGCGGCGGCCCGAACCTGATGGCCTTTCGTCAGCGCCTCGAAACGCTGACCAATACTCCCAGATTTGCCGAATTGTTTTTCGGATTTCGCGAACCCTGGCTGTTTGAAAGTGCCGAAGAAGCGGCGGCGGCGCTTCTTCACGCCGGCTTCGTGAAGGTGCAGACTTCCATCGAAGCTGCGCCCACCTTGCTCGATAACGCGGAGCAATACGGAGAATTCATAAGCACTATGATTCTGCGGCAGCACCTGGCACTGATCCCGGGAGAAGATCTGCGTGCGGAGTTCATTGAGAATCTGGTTGAGCAGGCGGCGGCCGACGACCCTCCGTTCTTGCTCGATTACTGGCGGCTGAATCTGTGCGCTACCGCCGGTTAAAACCTGCGGCGCTCATTCGGCAAGAGAGACCGATTCTCCGATCCACTGCAAGTAGTCAGGCGATCCATCTTCGACGGAAAGGCACACACACTCGGGCAGTTCGTAGGAATGGAGGTGGGCGATCGCCTCGCGGACCTCGGCAAACGCCGATTGCGTGGTCTTGACCATCAGAAACCACTCGCTGGCTTCCTCCACCTGCCCTTGCCAGCGATAGACCGACGTCACTTTCGGAACGATGTTGACGCATGCGGCCAGCCGATGCGCGACCAGATGTCTGGCGATCTTGCGTGCTTCTTCTTCCGATCCTGCCGTGGTAAGGACGATTCGTTTATCGGTCATATAAAATCGGCTTTCAGCTCACAGCAACCAAAGGCTGCGCTGCGAGCACCCAACGAGTTCGCGCTCGAAAGACATTTCATGCTAACTCAAATCAAGTTTGGCACGTCGGGCTGGCGTGCGGTGATCGCCGAAGAGTTCACCTTTGCCAATGTGCGCCGTGCCATAACCGGAATTGCTCGTTATGTGGCCGCGCAGAAGCCGCAAGGCGCGCACGTGGTCGTTGGTCGCGATCCGCGGTTTCTGGGTGAGACGTTCTGCGCAATGGCGACTGAGATTCTCTCCGCGCATGGGATCACACCGCTCGAAGTTGCGGAGCCAGCGCCTACTCCCGCATTTGCTTATGCGGTTGTGCAAACCCAGTCTGACGGAGTCATTAACTTCACTGCTTCGCATAACCCTCCGGAATACAACGGAATTAAGTTCTCTACTTCGGATGGCTGCCCTGCGTTGCCCGAAGTGACTAAGAAGATCGAGGCCGAGATCGACGCCGCCGACCGCGCAGGCGTGGCGTCGGGCGCGAATGGCAAGACTGGGATGAAGAAGGAGTCTCTCGACGTGAAAGCCGCCTACCTGCAGCGGCTGCGCGAAATCGTGGATCTTGACGTAATCCGCAAAGCCAATCTGCGAGTTTGTTTCGATCCGATGTGGGGCGCGGCGAGGGAATATCCCGACCACCTGCTGCGGGATGCGGGTGTCAACGTCGCAACCGTCCATGATTATCGCGATGTACTGTTCGGCGGGCACGCGCCCGAGCCGGACGATCACCTGCTGGAAGACCTGGGCGAGCAGATGCGCTCCACTGGGGCGCACATCGGCATTGCCACAGACGGCGACGCGGACCGGTTCGGCATCGTCGATGGCAATGGAACTTTCCTGCAACCGAACTACATCATTGCGTTGCTCTTCGACTATCTGGTCGAAAGCCGCGGATGGACGAATGGAGTTGCGAAATCGGTTGCCACGACGAATCTGATCAATGCCATCGCTAATGCCCGCGACGTCGAGCTGCACGAGACGCCAGTTGGGTTCAAGTACATCGGCGAATTGATCATGCAGGATAAGATTGCCATTGGGGGCGAGGAAAGCGCGGGGCTTTCGATTCGCCATCACGTGCCCGAGAAAGATGGCGTGCTCGCCGGCCTGCTGTGCTGCGAGATGGTCGCACGCCGCGGCAAGTCGCTCACTGACCAACTCAAAGAGCTGTGTAACCAATTTGGTTCCTATTATCCCAAGCGCGAGAACTTCCGCTTGACGCCCGAGGTCAAAGCGAAGTTCACTGAGAAATTGAAGTCCGATCCGCAAGAGTTAGGCGGACGCAGAATAGGCCAGATAGTTCGCACCGACGGTTTAAAGCTGCTCTTCGATGACGGCTCGTGGGTGTGTTACCGGCTTTCAGGTACCGAACCGGTGGTACGCGTGTATTCCGAGGCGCGAAGCGAGGGCGATCTGGAGAAACTGAGCATGATCGCGAAGCAATGGATCTTCGACTGAAGGATCATCGACTGAAGAATCTTGGATTAAAGAACCTTCGCAGATTTCCTACTCCTGAAGACGGGTTGCGGGTCATGGCCGAGAAAGCGCCACAGGCTGAGGCGCTGGCTTGCTCGTGGATAGAAGCAGTACGTCCGGCTGCCACCCGCTTATATGTTTTGCGACGGCGCATTGCGACGGTGTCGATTGCTACAGTCACCTTGCTTTTGTTTGTGCACGTGATGTTCGGCGCCAACGGCATGGTCATCTACAAACAGAAACGTGCCGAGTACCAATCGCTGCAGAAGAAAATCATTCAGGTGCGCGAGGAAAACGAAGCCTTCGAACAGAAAATTGAGGCCTTGAAAACCGACCAAAAGGCTATCGAGAAAGAAGCGCGCGAGCAGTTGCGTTACGCCCGCCCGGGCGAGTACGTGTACGTTCCGCCGGCGCCGCCTGATCCAACGCCAGCGTTTAGCCATTCGGCGAAAAAGTAGCAGTTAACTTCCATTAATCCAGACGCGCCCTCGTTGACAATCTGAGCATTTTCCTGTGATATAGTTTGGTGCGTCAAACGCTGTCACTGAAGCCTAGCGCGCTGACGTACCAGCGGTTAGGACCGTGCTACAATCTGCGGCTTCGAACCGCGCTGGGGGAATAGAAAGGAGTTGGCCATGAGAAAACTGCTGGTGCTTTGCCTGGTATTGTGCTTCGTATTCGCCCTGACGGCCTGGGCGGTTGATGGTATGGGAAAGACCGCGACTGTCAATGGATGGGTAACCGACTCCAAATGCGGCGCGAAGGGCGCCAACGCTGGCGCTGAGGCGTGCACGAAGAAGTGCCTGGCGGCAGGCGCAAAGATGGTGATCGTCAACGACAAGGACCAATCGATTCTGACGGTGGA
>JASIKQ010000043.1 GCA_030049565.1 Candidatus Sulfotelmatobacter sp. | reverse complement strand
GCGGTTTCGACCGAAGCGTAGCCGGTCATCATGATCACCATCAGCTCAGGATCGATTTCGTGCATACGCCGCTGCAATTCGATGCCGTCGGTGCCATGCATCTTGATGTCGACCAGTGCTACATCCCAGCGTTGCTGCGCCAGCCGCGTGAGCGCATCGCCTGCGTTTTCCGTGGTGACGACTTCGTAGCCTTCTTCGTGGAACCACTTGCTCAGCGAGTCGCGCACGCTCAGTTCGTCGTCCACGATCAGCAGTTTGCCTTGTGTACTCACTTCCATCACCTCACTTTCGCAGCGCCATGTTGTTCGCCGGCAGCAACCAGCGCCGGTTCGCTGGCCTGCGCCGGCAGTGTGACGGTAAAAGTCGTGCCGCGGCCCAATTCGGA
Source organism: Candidatus Sulfotelmatobacter sp. (assembly GCA_030049565.1). GTDB lineage: Bacteria > Acidobacteriota > Terriglobia > Terriglobales > Acidobacteriaceae > Sulfotelmatobacter. Next base: position 3,501 of record JASIKQ010000043.1, on the reverse strand, counting down.
TTGGACCTCTATACGGCCGTTATGGCGTTCGACGATGCCGCGGCTGATCGCCAAACCCAAACCCACCCCCTTGCCCTCTTTGGTTGTCACAAATGGTTCGAAGATGTGCGGCAGAACCTCCGCCGGAATGCCTGCGCCGTCGTCGCGCACTTCGATATCGATCTCATTCTTATCCGGATGTTGCCGCGTACTGATCCAAAGCCGGCCGCCGCGCGGCATGGCGTCAATGGCATTCATAATCAGCGCCAGCAGAACTTGTTCGATCTGGGAGGGATCGCAGAGAATCAACGGCAAGTTATCGGCCATGCTCAGTTGCCATTCGATTCCGCTCAGCTCCAACTGGTGGCGCACCAGCAATAGACAGCGCTCGATTACGTCGTGCAGATTAGCCGGTTGCACGTTCATCGGCGCGCTGCGTGAGAGACTCAGCAGGTTGCGAATCAGTTCGCCGCAGCGCCGGCTTTCGGAGGCGATCAGGTCAAGACATTGCATCGCTTCTTCGCGTTTCTCGCGCTCGGCCTGCCCCGTAGCCACCCATTTCCGCAGCAATTTGGCGTAGGTCAGAATGCCGGAAAGCGGGTTGTTCACTTCGTGCGCCACTACAGCCGCCATCTTTCCCAGAGAAGCCATCCTTTCGACGTGCAAGACGTGCTCGTGCGCTTTCTTGAGTTCCTTCGTCTTCTGCTCGACACGGTCTTCGAGAGTCTTCGCCCAGGTCACGATCTGTTCATTGGCGGCGTGCAATTGCGTGCTCATGCTGTTGAATGATTCCGCCAGGTCGCCAACTTCATCCTCCGACTGCACCGCGATTTGGTAGCCCAGTTCGCCCTGCGAGAGATGTTCGGTTCCTTTTTTGAGCATCTGAATGGGTTTTTGTACAACTTCCCACACGAACAGCCAGATCAAAACGCCTACCAGCAGTAGCCCGGCAGCCGTGTAGGCGAGCATGCGCCGGGTACTCATGGCGAGCTGCGCGTCGGCCTGCGCGAGAGAAAGATTGGTGTCAAGCACTCCCAAGACCTGCTGGCTGGCAGGATGGGCATGGCAGGCCGCGTTCGCGCAACCGGGCTGGTTTTCAATAGGAGTGATAATCCCCATTACGCGGTGCCCGCCGCCGTTGCGGTAAATACGAAAACGGTCGGGGCGGTTCAATCGTGTCAGCGGCTGTGACTGTGCGTGACAGCCGTAGCATGCTTCGGCCGTCTTGTCGAGAATGTGGCCGACCTCCGCGGGATCGGTGGAATAGCTGACGCGCCCCTCCTGATCGAGGATGCGCACCTTGATCATGCCGGGCTCGTCGGCCATGGTTTGAATCGTGTGGTAGAGGCCCTCGCGATCGTTGCGCAGCATGTAGTAAGTCGCGCTGCGGCTGATCGCATCGCTCACTCGCTCCGCGCTCAGCAGCGCCGCCGCCTCCAAATGCTGACGGTGCAGCCGGATATTCAAATATCCGAGCGAGGCGAAGATCACCAGCATCACCGCCAGCAGCAGCCCAATCAACTTTGCGCCGATACTGCCGGTGAGCCGCGGCCACCGCAGACCGTCGCGGGTTGATTCAGTCTCCGGCATCTAACACCGCTTCGCTAAACCTCGGCTGTGTTTCGCGCCGGCGGGTACTTTCCACTGCGTGTTCTAGGGCAGGGAAGATCGGCAAGTACCGCACGGCCACGGCAAACAAGGCAAAACCCATGGCGATGATCATTAGCGTTACTGAGAACTCAGTCCATTTGGGCACGTAGTGGTGGCCGACGTAGGTCTCAAAACCGATCAGGCTTACGTTGAGGCGATTGGTGATGAAGCCGAGCAAACTAATCACCGAGGCCGCGTATAACCCCCGGGGCGAGAGCCTGATCTTCTTGAAGCTGAGCATCGTGATCGGAATCACGAAGGCCAGCATCAGCTCCAGCCAGAGGAAACATGCCTCGTAGCTGGGCTTGATGATTTGCCGCAGCATGTCGCGACGCCAATAATCTTCGAGGCGCAGCAGAGCGTTGACCCAGAGCGCAACCAGCAGAGCTCCACCGAGTTGGACCAACACTTTTATCTCGAGCTGCCGCCCCATGGCTTTTGCGCTCTGCGTCGACTCGAAGATGGTCATGGCCAGCCCCACAGCAACCGCCGAGCCGAAAAAGAAGAACGGCAGCGCGGGCGAGTACCAGAAAGGATGCAGCTTGCTCGGCATAATCAGATAGAGCGAGCCGAGCGAACTCTGGTGCAATGTCGACAGCAGGATGCCCAGGATGATGAGCACCGGATAAATTCTCTTAATCCACTTGATCGGCGCTTTCCAATGGAGGCGCTCGAACACATTGGGCAGGAACTCGAAGAAGAGCACCGTGGTGTAAGTCATCACGCACATGCCCACTTCAAACATTACCGAGTGCGGATTCATGTAGATGAGCTGGTGCCAGATGAACCATGGCCGGCCAAGATCGAAAAGCAACCCAACAATGAAGAGCAGATAGCCGAGAAAGGCGGTTAATACTGCGGGCTTCACCACGCTGTGCAGGCTTTCGACATTGAAGAGATAGACGGCGCCCACGATGCAAAATCCGCCCGCAGCCAGCATGACGCCGCAGAGGCAGTCGAAACCGATCCAGAATCCCCAGGGGAATTGGTCGGTCATGTTTGTGGCCGCGCCTAAGCCGTGAAAATAGCGAATGTATGTCGAATACAAACCGGCAACCATGATCACCAGGAAGACGGCGCGCCAAAAAGTAAGTTTGATCTTCATCGCCCGCTCCCGTTCTTTTTTTCTTCAGCTTCCGCCGCGGCCACTTCTTCGCGGCGATGGGAAATCCAATAAATGCCGCCCAGCACGAGCGACCAGATTGGAATGAAGTCCGGAACCTTATCCATCACGCGGCCGGTGTATTCGGGCACTGGGGTTTCGCCGATCTTCGCCGACGCGGGATAGCCGTAGGCTTCGACATTCTGGCTGGAAAGGATGAGGATGCTGGTTCCGCCGACTTCGTTCAGGCCGTAGATGCGAGGCTGATAGTTAGCCGGATTCTGCCGAATTCTCTCGCGCGCTTCCGCGATCAGATCGTCGCGCTCGCCGAACTTGGTGGCGCCGGTGGGACAAATCTCGGCGCACGCCGTCTGCTTGCCGGCGGCGATGCGGTCGGGGCACATAATGCACTTGCGCACGCGCGGGTTCAGAGATCCCCATTCATACTTCGGTTGATTGAAGGGGCAGGCGACCATGCAATAGCGGCAGCCGATGCACTTCCACACGTCGTAAATGACCGGCCCGGCTTTGGTTTTATGAAGCGCGCCCACAGGGCACGCCGACGCACACGCCGGTTTGTCGCAGTGCATGCACAATCGGCGCATGAACTTGTCATCCTTGCTCATGACAACGGTGTATTTGTGCGCCGATTGCACCGACTCTGCGGCTACGTTGTCATCGTAAGGAAGTTTGTTTTGCTGCGCACAGGCGCTTTCGCACTGCTTGCAGCCAATGCACATCGTGGCGTCATACAACAGGGCCTTGCTCAT
>JASIKQ010000397.1 GCA_030049565.1 Candidatus Sulfotelmatobacter sp. | reverse complement strand
AGGCAGACGTGCCCGCCGGACAAGCCGTGCCCTCGCAGCCGCCGAAGTTTCAATTAGGATCGGGAGCAACTTTGCCAGTGATTGAATCGGCTACGGGCCGGCAGGCCGAGGAACAGAAATGAGCGCTGCGAACAATCGTCTCGACCTGACCCCTCCAGCGGTGGTGAAGACGCTCGCACGCTGGATGGCAATTGCCGGCGCGCTGCTCGCTGTCATCTCCCTGGTGCTGGCATTTCGGCGTCCCGATGAGTTTTATCGCGCGTATCTGCTTGCCTTCATGGATTGGCTTGGCGTGGCGCTCGGCTCGATGGCCATCATTATGATCCGCCATCTCACGGGCGGGGGCTGGGGAGTGGTCATCCGGCGCGTGCAAGGTGCGGCTATGCGTACGTTGCCTGTGTTGACCGTGCTCTTCATCCCTATTTTGATCGCCGTCGCACAGCATCGGATTTACCCCTGGGCGATGCCGCTTGCTTCGGTCAGCGACGAGCACATCCGTGAGCACTTGGCGAAGAATAGCTTTGTCACTGCAAGTTATCTCAACTTTTCTGGATTTCTGAGTCGCGCGGTTATTTATTTCGCCATCTGGAACGTTCTTTCTTTCCTGCTTTCGAAGTGGTCGAAAGAGGCGGACTCTTCCAATACGCGGGACAATACCGAGCGATTCAAGCGCGTCAGTGGGCCGGGGTTGATTCTCTACGCTTTCACCATTTCGTTCGCTGCCATCGACTGGGTGATGTCTCTCGATCCCACGTGGATCTCGACCATCTTCGGCCTGATCATCCTTATTGGCGAAGTGCTCGCAGCGATGTGCTTTGCGGTGTTTGTGGAACGCATTCTTTACGATTACAAGCCGATGTCAGAACTGCTGAAGCCCGAGTTCGTTCACGATCACGGCAAGTGGATGCTCACCTTCATCATGGTGTGGGCTTATTTCTCGTTCTCGCAGTGGCTCATCATCTGGGCGGGGAATCTGCCCAACGAAATCACCTTTTATCTGAAGCGGCTGAGCGGCGGCTGGGGTTGGATTGGCCTGATTCTGGCCCTGTTTCATTTTTGTGTTCCATTCGCCATTCTGCTGTCACGTCCCTTGAAGCGCAATATCAGGCAATTGGTGTGGGTGGCGCTTTGGCTGCTCTTTATGCGCTGGCTCGATTTGTTCTGGATGATCGAACCGAATTTCTCCAAGACTCTGCGGTTTACCTTAGCCGACATCGTTGTGTCGTGCGCCCTGGGCTGCATCTGGATGGCGTTTTACTTCCGCAATCTGGGGTCGCTTCCGCTGCTGCCGGCATATGACGCGAGCATCGGAGAGGTGCTGGAATCGAAGCATGGATAAGGACGCCAGTGAATCCACGACCAGCCGATGTGCAATTTGAAGCCTTGAGATTAAAGAATTGATGAGCGAAGCAGGAAAACCCGAAAACACCGCCCACGAGGGCCTTGAGCGCCAGGATCTGATGCCCGGCGCCATTTTGTACTTTCTGTTGGTCCTTGGCGTAGGCATCATCATTAGTCTCTTCATCTTGGTCGGCGTTTTTGATTATCTCGACCGCCGCGAGAAGGCGTCGCAGCCGGCGGTGAATCCGCTCATCACCCATGTTCCCGAGGATACGCGCCACGTCACCCCCGGTTATCCGGAGACCGCTTTCCCAAGCCCCAGACTGGAGCAAGATGAGCGTAGCCAGTTGGACGGACTTCTCACCCGCGAACAAGACCGGCTCTACACCTACGGCTGGGTCGACCAGAAAGCAGGCACCATGCACATTCCGATCGAGCGTGCGATGGATTTGCTGGTGCAGCGTGGGCTGCCGGTGCGCCCGCAAGGCGCGGTCGCGGAAGCTGATACTACGAATACTTTTGCCAGCAACAAAGCCAATACAAACGGAAGCAAGGAAAAAAAGAAGTGAGCTTTACGAAAAACAATTCGATACATGTCGTATGCGTACTGCTGCTGATCTGTGCCCTAGCGGCAGTTTCGGCCCCAGCGCAAATGAACAACGGCGTTATGTCGCCGCCGGCGAACACGCGTCCTCCCAAGCTCGAGAACGTCGGTATCGAACAGCGCCTGGATGCGCAAGTTCCGCCCGATCTCACCTTCCACGACGAAACCGGCAAGAACGTGAAGTTGGGAGATTACTTCGGGCGCAAGCCGATCATCCTCAATCTCGTTTACTTCAATTGCACCATGCTCTGCGGCCAGGAACTGGCGGGACTCGCCAGCGCCATGCGGCTGATCAAGTTTGATGTCGGCAACCAATTTGACGTGATCACGGTCAGCTTTGACCCGCGTGAAACGCCGGAGATGGCGGCGGCCAAAAAGCAAGACTATGTCGGCCGTTATGGCCGGCCGAATGCGGCCTCGGGATGGCATTTTCTCACCGGCTCGCCTGAATCCATTGATGCGCTCACGAATGCTGTGGGCTTTCAATATCACTACGACGAGAAGACGAATCAGTACGCGCACGCCACCGCCATAATGGTGCTTACGCCCCAAGGCCGCATTTCGCGATATTTCTATGGCGTCGATTTTCCCCCCAAGGATCTGCGGCTGGGTTTGGTGGAGGCATCGCAGGCAAGAATCGGCAACCCGGTCGATGCCGTCCTGCTTTTTTGCTACCACTACGATCCGCAGACCGGGAAATACGGCGCCATGGTGGCCAACATTTTGCGCCTGGCGGCAGCGGCGACGATTCTTTTGCTGGGGGGTTTGCTTTTCATTCTGTGGCGGCTCGACCGCGCGGTAGTCAGAAAGACAGGAACGAAGACTGGGTATGCTCAATAATTTTCCATTGTGGCCGGAGCAGGCTTCCACCATGGCGCACCGCGTGGACGCGCTTTATATTTTCCTGCTTATCGTCGCTGGCCTGATGGCCCTCCTGGTGTGCACGCTCATTATCTATTTTGCGGCGCGCTACCGCCGCCGGCCGGGTATTCGCGCCGAACAGATCGAAGGCTCGAATGCACTCGAAATCACTTGGAGCGTCATTCCTTTCCTGGTTTTCATGGTCATTTTCGCCTGGGGCGCGGTGGTTTATTTCAAGGAGCGGACTCCGCCGGCCGATGCCACAGAAGTGTACGTGGTTGCCAAGCAATGGATGTGGAAGGTCGAGCATGCGGAAGGGCAGCGCGAAATCAATGAACTGCACGTGCCAGTGGGCCGCGACGTCAAACTCATCATGACGTCGCAGGATGTGATTCACAGCTTCTTCATTCCCGCATTTCGCATTAAGCAGGACGTGCTTCCCGGCCGCTACACAGTCGAATGGTTCCACGCCACCAAGCCGGGCACCTATCATCTTTTTTGCGCGGAATACTGCGGCACCCAGCACTCTGGCATGGTCGGTTCAATCGTGGTTCTCGAGCCCGCTCAATACGAAGCCTGGATCAATGGCGGCCCGAACGGCCCGCTCTCTGCGACCGGCGAGAAAATTTTTGCCGAACTCGGTTGCTCTACCTGCCATCGCAGCGATGTGCAGGGGCGCGGTCCCAATCTCGAAGGCGTCTTCGGCAAACCGGTGCAACTCGAAGATGGCCGCACCGTCACCGCCGACGAAAATTATCTGCGCGAGTGCATTCTCGATCCCGGCTCCAAGCGCGTGAAAGGATTTCAGCCGATCATGCCGACATTTCAGGGCTTGGTCAACGAAGAACAGGTGAACGCTCTAGTCGCCTACATCAAATCGATTTCGACGTTGAAGTCAGCGCCTAGCTCCAGAACCACCGCTCGCGCCGCCTCCGCGAGCGACGCGAACGAACAAGCAGCAACCCATACGAACAGAAGTCAGGTGCAGCAATGAGCATGCCCAATGTAGTTCCACAGCAACGCTTTGAGCGCGAAAACTACCTCAACCAGGAATATGGAATCTGGTCGTGGCTGCTGACCACAGACCATAAGCGCATCGCGCTGCTCTACCTGGTTTCCATTACGTTCTTCTTTTTTATCGGCGGTTTCTTCGCTCTGCTGATTCGTCTCGAACTGCTCACTCCCGCGGGCGATCTGGTCCAGGCTGACACTTACAACAAACTCTTCACCATGCACGGCATGGTCATGATCTTCTTTTTTCTGATCCCGTCGATTCCTGCTGTGCTCGGCAATTTCCTCGTGCCTATGATGATCGGCGCGAAAGACCTCGCCTTCCCACGCATCAACCTGCTCAGCTGGTATCTCTACATCATCGGCGGCACGATCATGCTGCACTGCATGATGACTGGCGGCGTCGACACGGGCTGGACCTTCTACGTTCCGTTCAGCAGCAATTACACCAACACCAAGTTCGTGGAAGCTGGAATCGCCATTTTCATCGCCGGATTTTCTTCCATTCTTACCGGACTGAACTTCGTCGTCACCATTCACCGCATGCGCGCCCCGGGCATGACCTGGTCGCGTTTGCCCCTATTCATTTGGGCGCACTACGCCACCAGCATCATCCAACTTCTTGGGACTCCCGTCATTGCCATCACTATCGTTCTGGTCGCGTGCGAACGTGCCCTGCATCTCGGCATCTTCGATCCCCGGCTTGGCGGCGACCCGCTGTTGTTCCAGCATTTGTTCTGGTTCTACTCCCACCCCGCTGTGTACATCATGATTTTGCCCTCGATGGGCGTGGTCACCGAAATCATTCCTTGCTTCTCGCGCAAGCGCATCTTCGGTTACAGCTTCGTCGCTCTGTCTTCCATCGCGATCGCCGTCTTTGGGTTCCTGGTGTGGGCCCACCACATGTTCGTGGCCGGGATGTCGGTCTATGCCGGCCTGGTATTTTCATTCTTGAGCTATGCCGTGGCGGTGCCTTCGGCAATCAAGGTTTTTAACTGGACCGCCACGCTTTACAAAGGCTCCATCCGTTACGATGCGCCCATGCTCTACGCCTTCGGCTTCCTCGGACTGTTCACCATCGGCGGCCTCACCGGCTTGTTCCTCGCCGCGCTGGGCATCAACGTTCATGTCACTGACACTTACTTCGTGGTCGCCCACTTTCACTACATCATGGTGGGCGGCGCGGTCATGGGATATCTGGGAGGCATCCATTTCTGGTGGCCGAAAATTTCCGGCAAGCTCTATCCGGAGGGCTGGGCACGGTTGGCAGCGCTGATCGTCTTTCTCGGCTTCAATCTCACGTTCTTTCCGCAGTTCATTCTCGGCTACATGGGAATGCCGCGTCGCTACTGGGATTACAGCCACATGCCCGAGTTCCAGGTGCTCAACGTTTTGTCGACCGCGGGCGCAACTATTCTTGGCGTTGGATATCTTCTGCCCATGGTTTATCTGCTGTGGTCGATGCGCTACGGCAAGCCAGCCTCGGACAATCCCTGGAACGCAGCCGGGCTGGAATGGAAAACCGCATCTCCGCCGCCGACTCTCAATTTCGAAGAACAACCGGTCGTGACCTGGGAAGCTTACAACTACGCAGAACTGGACGCGCCGCCACGCATGCAGGAGGTCCCCGTTGGCTGAGACTGTAATGGGACTACATCAGGAAGAACTGCAGCACCCCGAACTGCTGCATCACTTCGCCGAACCGGAACAGCAGCGGAATGCCGCCAGCCTGGGCATGTGGGTCTTTCTCGGTACCGAGATCATGTTTTTCGGCGGCATGTTCTGCGCCTACCTTCTTTACCGTCACTGGTACTTTGGCGATTTCGGCGCGGCCAGCAATTCCATTGACGCTACTCTCGGTGCGGTCAACACTGCGGTGCTCATCTGTAGCAGCTTGACGGTCGTGCTTGCTGTATGGTCGGCGCAAACCGCGCGCCGGGCTCTATTGCTGGCGATGCTTAGCGCGACCATGCTATTCGGACTCGCCTTTCTGGGCATCAAAGGCTACGAGTATTACCAGAAGTTCGAAGAGCATCATGTCCCCGGCCCTTCGTTCAGCTTCGAAAATGTGCGGATTCCCCGGCATCCCGGCGAATATGCCAATCCGCGCCACGCGCAGATTTATTTTTCTCTCTACTTCCTCATGACCGGCATTCACGCCCTGCACATGGTCGTCGGCCTGGGCATATTTTCCTGGCTCCTTCTGATGGCGTGGAAGGGAAGGTTTACACCCACTTACCATACGCCGGTTGAAATCGGCGGTCTTTACTGGCACTTCGTCGATATCATCTGGATTTTCCTTTTTCCCTTGCTCTACTTGATCGATCGTCATCCCTGAGGTTTACTATGGCTGACCACTCCATCTCCGAACATTCGAAATCGTTGCCGCTGAAGCTCTACTTTGGCGTTTGGGCTACGCTGTTGATACTTACCTATGTAACCTATCGGGTCGCATATGTAGAGCTTGGCCCGTTCAATTCGGTGGTTGCGCTGGTAATCGCCGCCATAAAAGCCACGCTGGTCGCGCTGTTTTTCATGCATGTATGGCGCGCGGGAGAAAAATTCATCAAGGCTGTCGTGCTCGCATCACTATTCTTTCTGCTCCTACTGTTGGGTCTTACCATGGCGGACTACATGACCCGACCCTGGAGTTAGGAAAAATGCTGTGGCGGATTCCTAAAAAGAAAGATTGGCCATAATTTTCCGGCTCACGCTGACTCTGGTTCTCCCGATCTGCGGTATACTCGCGCCGCATGCCAGATGGCCTCACTGAACTCGTGCAGAAATCAAGAACCCCAAACGTGGATGCGGAAAGCTTGGCGCGCAACTTGCATGCCGAGATTCAGGGCGAAGTTCGTTTCGACCGCGGCGCCCGCGCTCTCTACGCCACCGACGGCTCCAATTACCGGCAGGTCCCAATCGGCGTCGTCATCCCGCGCAACAACGACGACGTCGAAGCCACCGTCGCCCTCTGCCGCGAATTCGGCGCGCCGCTTCTGTGTCGCGGCGGCGGCACATCACTTGCGGGACAATGCTGCAACGTCGCAGTCGTACTCGATTTCTCGAAGTACATGAATGCGATTCTGGAAATCGATCCCGCCCGCCGCATCGCCCGGGTACAGCCCGGCGTCGTTCTCGACCATCTCCGCGCCGCTGCCGAAAGGTACCACCTCACCTTCGCGCCCGATCCTGCTACGCACGACCGCTGCACCCTCGGCGGCATGATCGGCAACAACTCCTGCGGCGTGCACTCCGTCATGGCGGGCAAGACCGACGACAACATCGAGGCGCTGGAAATTCTCACCTACGATGGCTCGCGCATGAAGGTGGGATCTACGCCCGATGTGGAGCGCAGACGAATCGTTCACCAAGGCGGCCGCACGGGCGAAATCTACGGCAAGTTGCAAAGCATCGCGGAGAAGTACGGCGATTCGGTTCGCAAAGGCTTCCCCAACATTCCCCGCCGCGTCTCCGGCTACAATCTGAATTACCTTC
>JASIKQ010000396.1 GCA_030049565.1 Candidatus Sulfotelmatobacter sp. | reverse complement strand
CGCAGCCGTGCGATTCGGGGCCTCAGCGCCCTGACTTTGGGTGACGCACCGATAAAGACTTTTTCCGGAAGGGTTTAGCCTCTGAGGGTACCCTGAAGCGCCGCAACCCTCTTTCGCACCTCAGCCGCAAACGCCTCATCCTTTAACAAGGCGAGGTTGATCTCCACATTCGCCAGCGCCCCAGTAATCGCCGCCTGCCCAAGCGCCTGCGCAGTAGTCAAATCCGATTTCATATTCGGGTTCGTAATGGCGTACAAGCTTTGCGTGATCTGGCACACCTCGTGCGACTTGTCGGCAACACTTAGCGGAATCTCCGTCGCCATCTTCAAACTTGCATCGATCGTGGCATCGCCGCCAATGGCATCCGATTTTGCCTCTTTATACGCCTTCATCACCGAGTCGTACGCCGCGGCGTCGGCATCGATCGCCGCTTTCAGCTCCTCCCGCAGCGCCGTCAGCCGCGCAATGGCGGCACTCAACTCGGCCTCAAATTGCAAATACGCCTTCTTGCCCCGCGACATCGACGCTACCATTGTGGCCAGCCCCGCAGCCATCGCGCCCGCAGCCGCCGACGCGCTGCCGCCGCCGGGAGTCGCCGTAGGCGCGGCCAGTTGCTCGATGAAAGGCTCGACTCCCGCCCGCAACCCGCCGACCGCCATCTTGCCGCTCGTCACGGCTGCAAGACGATTTTCTAGAATCATCGACGAATCAAAATTTTCGACTTGCAAGAACCACTCCGCCGTCTGCTCCAGAGCCTTCTTGGGAATCAATCCTACAATCTCGCTCGAAATGGGCATTACTCCATACCGCGCCGCTTCGCGCTTCACCATTTCGAAGACGCGATGCACTGGTGTTTGCTCGAAATCGGTCAGGTTCATGGAAACCTGCGCCAGCCCGCGCACCAGAAATCCCGCCCCCTTCACGAACCTCATACCGCCGCTGGAAAAGCGCACCGCCTTGGCTACTTTCTTGGCAATCTCGACGTCCGGCGTGTTCAAGAACACGTTATAGGCGATCAAAAACTTTCGTGCGCCAACCACGGTCGCACCCGCCGTCGGATGCACCCTGCACTCTCCGAAATCGGGCTTCCGCGCCGGATTCGTCGCAATCTCCGCACGGATGCCCTCAAACTGCCCGCGCCGGATATTCTCCAGATTCTGCCGCTCCGAAGTAGTCGCGGCCGCCTCGTACAGGTAAATCGGAATCTGATACCGTTTCCAGATCTCTTCACCCACATGCCGCGCCATAGCGATGCAATCTTCAATGGTCACGCCGTCGATTGGTATGAATGGCACTACGTCCGCCGCGCCCATACGCGGATGCGCGCCCTGATGCACATTCAGATCGATCAACTCTGCCGCTCTCCCGACCCCCCGAATCGCCGCCTCCTGAATGGCCTCGCGCTCGCCCACCAGTGTGATTACGCAACGGTTGTGATCCGCATCCATTTCGCGATCGAGGAGATAGACTCCATCCATCTTCATGGCGGCGACAATGGAGTCAACTTTGGCCTTGTCACGGCCTTCAGAAAAATTCGGCACACATTCGACGAGCGTAGACATAGCTGAGAAGAATAGCTGGCGGTGGAGCGGGGATGCAAGAAGGATGGTGCGTTGATCTTCCAGTTGCAAAGTTCGAATTCAAAAAATAGTAGGGTGGGCGTTGGTCGTTGAAAGTCCCACTTCCTCTTCGGCTTTCCCTCCCTCCTACGTTTAGAAGCGCATCCATCCGGTGTGCGGGTTCAACCATGGCCCGCCGGTAGCGGGTGATAGCCACAAGAAGCACCAGGATCTAGCCCACTCGTGTAATTGACCTCGCCAACCTATTCACGATAAAGTGCGTCAAGCGTTTGTTGCTGTTCGTTGTCCCAGGAGAAGTCTGTGGTTCCAGGTTCCAGCCAAGCCCGAGGTGTGTCGCTTGCCGTGTGCCTTTTATTGGCGCTGGCAACCGCACGGACTGCATGGGCGGCTTCGGGATTCACTTCACCCCGGCGGGTAGGCTACACGGTGGGAGATCAGTGGGAGCCCGCTCTCACCGCCGACGGCCGCGGACATGTCTATATCCTCTTTCCTCAATACGGCCCCGTGCGCGATTGCTCGGCCTGCACCGTTCCCACCATGGCGTTGATGGTCAGCAATGACAATGGAATTACCTGGCAGCCGCCACATGCGCTGGCGCCTTCGCCGACAGGGCAATTCGACGCCCAGATCAAGGTCGACCCGGTTGACCGGCAAACTCTGTATGCGTCGTGGTTGCAGGGCGCGCACGACATCATGGTCGCGCGGTCGCAGGACTTCGGCGGCACCTGGTACTTCGCCGTCGCGGAACATTCCCCAGAGGCGGTCATCGACAAGCCAGTGCTCGCAGTACGCGGCCCCAATATTTACGTGAGCTTTAACCACCAGCAGACGCTGGCAGTGGCGGCGTCGCACGATTATGCGCAAAATTTCTCCTCCACGGTGCTGAATCCCGGTGCCGGGCCGGGCTGGTCGCTGGCTGCCGGGGCGACTGTGGACGTGGCCACCAACGTCTATTTTTCCTGGAAGGCCTACCCGCGAGCCCACCTCCTCACGCAACCAGTAGAGGTGTTTATAAGCCGGTCGGCGGACGGGGGCAAAAACTGGAGTACAACGCCGATGGATGTTTCCGGCGCAGCTCCCGGCTGCCCCGCCCAGGAGTGTTCCAATGGCTTTCTCGCCTCTCAGGTGGCCCTGGCCTCCGATGATGCCGGAGTCATCTATGCCTTGTGGAACTCGGGTGCGGCCGCAGGCCAACCGCAGCGCATTTATTTCTCGTCTTCCACTGACGGGCAAAACTGGTCAGCCAAGGTCGATGTCTCAACGGCTCAAGCAGGGGTGGAGCACTGCTTCCCAGCCATCACCGCCGGCGCCGCCGGCGATGTCCGCATTGCGTGGATGGATACCAGAATGGAGGCGCAAAATCGTCCTCTTTGGAATACATTCTACCGAGCTTCCACCAACGGCGGGGCGACCTGGTCGCCGGAATCGCAACTCTCCGGCCCAGCCCGTGGATACGATTACATCCTGCCCGGCGGTTTTCTTTTCCCCTTTGGCAATCTCTTTTCCATCGCCATCGACGTTCTCGGAAATACGCAGGCAGTGTGGGGCGAAGGAAGGAATTACGAGTCTCCGGGATCGATCTGGTATAGTCACGGGCGGTAGGTCGAATCACCACTCC
>JASIKQ010000395.1 GCA_030049565.1 Candidatus Sulfotelmatobacter sp. | reverse complement strand
GTGGACTACTACTTCGCGTATAGCCAGGCGGCGGTGGCATTGGCGCAGAATGTGAACCTGCCTGGAAACCAGACTCCGAGCATTCAAGCCAACAGTTCGACTGGCGAGATCTATCGTTACCAGGTTGTTGGGCCGCCACATTTTGGAATTACGAATCTCCGCACGGTTCAGGACTGGATCGTCGCCCGCCGGCTGCTGACCATCCCTGGCATTGCCGCCATCAACAGCTGGGGAGGTCCCACTAAAACGTTTCAGGTCGAGGTCGATCCGCACAAGCTGGAGGCCTACAGCGTCACCGTTCCTCAAATCCTGACCGCGCTGGGCAATGCCAACATCAATGTTGGTGGGCGTGAAATCCGCCTTGGCCAGCAGTCGATCAACATTCGCGGAGTCGGCCTGATTGACGACGGCGGCACCGATGATCTGCGGGAAGGCTACAGGGTTGAGGACATCGAAAATGTCGTTCTGAGCCAGGAGAACGGTGTTCCGGTCCTGATCAAGGACGTGGGCAAGGTCTCAGTTGGATACCGGCCAAGGCTCGGTATTCTGGGGCGGGATTACCACGATGATGTCGTCGGCGCGATCGTGGTGCAGAGGCGCACGGAAAAGACGGCCGACATGATTCCCAAAGTGCAAGCTGCCATCGAGACATTGAATCACGATGGCAGTCTGCCCCCTGGCGTTAGAGTTGTTCCTTTCTACGACCGCTCGTCTCTAATTGCGTTGACCACGCATACTGTTCTGCACAATCTGATTTTCGGATGCCTGCTCGTCTTCCTCATTCAGTGGATTTTCCTCGGGAACCTCCGCAGCGCGTTAATCGTCGGCATCAACATTCCCTTCGCATTATTCTTCGCCACGATTCTGCTGGTGATTCTCGGTGAGAGCGCAAACCTGCTTTCGGTGGGCGCGGTGGATTTCGGCATCATCGTGGACTCGGCTGTAATTCTGGTGGAGAACATCTTCCGCAACTTCCAGCGCAATCACGAAGAACGGGAAGGGTTGTTGCAACGTTTGTCGGAAGGCGCTTGGGGACCCGATCCAACTCGAACTCCGGATCCTTCGATGCCAGGGCACGGTTGGACACACCGTCTGCGGCTGATCCTGATCAGCGCGCTCCAGGTGGACAAGGCAGTTCTGTTTTCAGCACTGATCACTGTCGCCGGTTTCGTGCCGCTGTTCACTATGCAGGGCGTCGAGGGCCAGATTTTCGGTCCCATGGCGCGTACCTATGGATACGCCCTTGCCGGTGCTCTGATCGCAACCTTCACGGTCACGCCTGTGATCGCTTCCTTTCTGCTTCCTGCGCGGGTCAAGGAAGTGGAAACGATTGTCGTCCGCACACTGCACCGCCTGTACGATCCGGCATTGCGCTTTGCTTTGACGCACCGAGCTCTCGTCGTCGGAATCGAGCTGGCCATTTCATTGGGAACGTTTTTCCTGATTGCACCGCGGCTCGGCAGTGAATTCCTGCCCCACCTGGAAGAAGGCAACCTCTGGATTCGAGCTTCGATGCCGACCACGCTGTCGCTGGAAGACGGCGAAAAGGCGACACGAAAGATGCGCGAAATTCTTAAGCGGCATCCAGAAGTCATCACCGTGGTTTCGCAGCACGGCCGCCCGGATGACGGCAGCGACGCCTCTCCTTTCTCCAACGTTGAACTTTTCGCACCACTCAAGCCGTTTGAGCAATGGCCGAGTGGACTTACGAAAGACAAACTCACCGAGCAGATTCAAATGGAGTTCAACAATGAACTGCCGGGAGTCGTGTTCAATTTCTCGCAATACATCGAAGACAACATCGAGGAGGGTATCTCCGGCGTTAAAGGCGTGAATTCGGTCAAGATCGTCGGCCCCAATCTTGAAGTTCTAACGAATCTCGCCAACCAGGTCCGCGACCGGATGAGCCAGGTTCGCGGCGTCACCGACCTCGGCATCTTTCCCGTCCTCGGCCAGCCCAACCTCAACATCAAGGTCGATCGCGAAAAAGCCGCGCGCTACGGACTGAATTCCGGCGACGTGAACTCGGTCATTCAGGCCGCCATGGGCGGAGCCATCGCCACGGAAGTTTTGGAAGGCGACCGCCAATTCGATCTCGTGGTACGTTACACGCCTGATTACCGCGACAGCATCGACGAAATCCGCAATATCAAAGTTGCGTATACGGCTCCTAACGGCGCAAACGCTTACATCCCTTTAGGCGAACTCGCAACCATTACGCTTGATACTGGAGCGTCGTGGATTTATCACGAGAGCGTGCAGCGGTTCATTCCCGTCAAATTCAGCGTTCGTGGCCGTGATCTTGGGGGTACTGTCGAAGAGGCCCAGGATCGCATCGCGAGCAACATTCAACTCCCTCCGGGATACCACCTGATCTGGGCGGGTGAGTTCGGCGATTTGCAGGAAGCAAAGAAACGTCTGGAGATCATCGTTCCCATCAGCTTCATCCTGATTGCGGGAGCTCTCTACAGCCTGTTCAACAATTTCAAAGATGCGATTCTGGCTCTCGCCGGTATTCCCGACGCCATCGTCGGCGGCATCCTCGCGCTCTACGTCTCCGGCCTGCATTTCAGCATCTCGGCCGCCATTGGCTTCGTTTCACTCTTCGGCGTGTCAGTGATGGACGGTATCCTAATGATCACTTTCTACAATCAGGAACTGGCTCAGGGTCTGTCACACATCGATGCGATGTATCGCGCCGCGTCGACGCGCATGCGGCCGCTGTTAATGACTTCTCTTTCCGCGTGCATTGGACTGTTTCCCGCGGCCATTTCCACGGGCATTGGTTCCCAGGTGCAGCGCCCGCTCGCTACTGTGATCGTCGGTGGCATGCTCGTTGGCCCCGTCATGCTCCTTCTCGCTGTGCCGGCTCTGCGGCTGATCTTCCTCGGTGGGGAACATCAGCTGACCATCCATCGCGCGAAGCCAGAGGAATCAAAATGAACACGGCGCGCTTCCTTTTGTTGATGATAGTCGCAGGGCTACAAGGAGTAGGTCTCGCGGGCCAGTCCAGTCCCCCGTCGCAACAAGCGCTTTCGCAGAGCAGTGACAAATCCGCCGATCAGCAGATAAATGCGGCTCGCAACGGAACAGACCAGGCTCGCTCAGGGGAAGCTGATCAAAATAAGAACCCGCCGGCTCGCCAGACGAGAACCACAAGGCTGCGTCGCCCGAGCGTGAGCACCTCCAAGACGGCTCCGCCTCGTCAGGTCCGTCCAGACAAGAGGCTCGCGACCAATAACCTTCCTACGAACGCGACGAGAGGTGGCAGGGGGTCCCAACAAACAAGGTCAAAGGCCGCTACCGCGGTTTCAAGCAAAGCAACTGGCCATCGCAGTCCAGCCCTTCCACCGCCCGCCGTCTCCGTCGACGGCCGACATTTCAGGAATTCCCGCGATCCGGGTGCGCGGCTGGCAGTCAGCGGAGGACCGTCAACGGCGGCGAGGGGTACGGGAGCGATCAA
>JASIKQ010000394.1 GCA_030049565.1 Candidatus Sulfotelmatobacter sp. | reverse complement strand
TGAGGCGCAACAGCTCGCGTTGGGTTCCTCCGATGGTGACTTTTTCCCTGCCCACCAATTCCATGCGTACCCGGAGCGAAGTGCGATCCTGCGGAACCAGCACCCCATATTCGTCGCTGGGCTTGCACTTGAGGTTGCCAGCCTCGTTCGAGCAAGCGGCAGCCAGATAGCGCCAGGCGAGCACTTCGCGATGGACGAAAAAGTTGTTGTCGAGGACCGCGGTGGTGCTGGGCATCAGGAATGGCTGCTCCGCGGTCTTAGAGACCCCCGATACGGTGATTCTTTCCAGCAGGAACTGGTTCTTGGGCATTACCATCAGCGAACCGTTGCCGTCATTCCAGTCGTAGCGAACTAACTCGCCGGAAGAGGTAATGCGAAGTTCTGAGCTCTGCGTGATTGCTGAGGACCCGGGTTGCTGCAGGTGGGCTTTGATCACGCTTATGCCGTCTTCCTGCTCTACAGTGAAGTTCTCGGTGAGTACGCGCTGACCCTTCACCAAGACGACGAACGAACCGGAGTCCACCATCTCCGCGGATGGGGCTTTAACTTTATCTTTTTTGTCGGCGGCGGAGCAGAGAAGGGTGCAGCCGATGATGAAAGAGAAAAGGACGTTCCTCACCGCCGCTGCGCGCTTCTTCGAAAAGCGAGGGATTTTCGGCGCGACGTGGATGTGAATCGCGTCTTGGATTCGTAACGCAACTCGCTTTGATTTGGCTGGGATATGGGGCACGGCTCGGGTCACTACTTTTCTCCTTGTAATCCGCTTGGTGAATCTAAGGCGAACGCTTGAATGATTTCAGCTGCGACCTGCTCGACTGACTTGCCGCTGGTTGATTGGTGAAATGACGCTTTTAGATAGTATGCGCGGCGAGTGTTGTAAAGATTCCGGAAAGATTCGAGATTGCCAAGCAGCGGACGCTCGGCTGCCTGCGGCATTTCCGAGCATCTGCGCCAAAGTTCGTCGCTTGTGGCGTCGAGGAAGATTGTAGGCAATCCCGCCGCTTCGATCAGATCTGCATTCTGCTGCTGTACGAAAGCACCGCCACCCACAGCTAAGACTCTTTTGGGTCGGCTACGAAGCTCACTCAGGAGTTCCTGCAAGGCCGCGCGCTCCGCGCTGCGGAAGGCTGATTCGCCATCAGCACGAAAAATTTCTGCTACAGCGCGGCGCTCACGGCGTTCGACCCGGTCATCGAGATCTTCGAAGCTCCAGCCCAGCTTGCCGGCGAGGGCGCGTCCGACGGACGTTTTGCCGGCGCCCATGAAGCCCACGAGGATAATGGCGGAGGGGTGGGCATTTCGGCTCGCCCGAGTGGGACAGTGCTTGCCGTTCGGGCGGGCTAACGCTGGAATGGGTCGTGGCAGAGTGTCCCTCAGCGGCTAAAGGCCGCACTTCCTCATGCGCGCCATACGGCTCGGCCTGAAGTCGTGCCCCTCCAAATCGCCATTATCCCGCATGACGCACTACTTCGGGCAATTCAGCCTCTATTGCTGCGTTTGCTGGCGTTTTCTGAGGTGGATTTTACCACTGAAGGTGCGCAAGACTACGGTCGACGACATGGCGACGCGGCCTACCGTACCAGCGAAGGCACGGCCTTTATCCATTGAAAACCAGGTGTGAGATTTGGGTTGCAAGGGAATGTCGTCGTGAACTTCGCCTCTTACCGAGCGGGCGCTGACGTCGGCGGACGTCCATTCCGGGATAACGGCATCGATGTCACCGCTATGGCTGGTGAGGCGGTACTCGCCGCTGCTGCCAAAGTCGCCGATATAGTTAATTTTTCCGCTGGTGGAAACGACCTGAATCAGCGGGCCGGTCACGCCGCGCATAGTGACGTCTCCGCTGAGCGAATCGACCTCAACGTGGCCGTTCTGAATGTTGTCGAGATTCACCGCTCCGTTCATGGTTTTGACATGAACATGAGCATCGGAAACGTCGCGCACATCGACGGCGGCGCCTGCGCCTTCAAGAGTGACGTCGCCGCGCAACTTTTCGGCGTGAAGTGAGCCAGTGCTGCAATGCAGGGTGACGCTGGCGTCGGCGGGAACAAAGACTTCGAAGTCGACGCGGCCAGAGTTGGCGTCGGCGCCAGGAAGAAGGTGAGATTGAATGTCGACACGGTTACCGTTCTGATTGTTATCGATCTCCACCTTGTCGGAGTGCAAGATCGCGTTTACGACGACAGTATTGTTCGGTGAGGGCTTTACTGAAATGGATCCGTAGGGATTGGTGACGGAAACGCCGGCTTTGGGGCCGACGTTGAAACGAAATTCCTTCTTGCTCTCGGCGATCAGGGTTCCGGCAGCAACGAATAAGCCAAGGGCCAAGAGTTTTTTCGTCCGATTACTCAACATATACACTCCCCTGCGCTCCCCCACCGAGCAACTTTGGAAACCTTTTCTCATTTATGGCAGTGTACGGTCCATGGCCATTTCAAAGAGCATGGATTTTTGCTGGTAAGCGTCCATCAGCAGGCGTCGGGCTTCGGCGTCGTCGGGACTTTCTTGCACCCATCCCTGGGCGTCCTGAATCGATTCGTTCACGCGCCGCAGGTTCTCTTCGAACTGAGTCTTCATGGCCGGAGAGTTGTCGGCGATTTCCTGAAGCAGGTCTTCATCGTTAAGGTCAGCGGCGTAGACCGCGGGCTCTGAGAGCGAGGCCGGGCGCGCGGTGACCTTGGGCGGGGATTGATGACGAACGTAGAGAGCGAAGCTGAGCAGCAACATCGCGGCAGCAGGCGCCAGCCAGCCGATCGCGCCCCAGCGGGAGATAAAGGAAGGAGCGAGCGCAGGGCGTGA
>JASIKQ010000393.1 GCA_030049565.1 Candidatus Sulfotelmatobacter sp. | reverse complement strand
TCGACGAATATCTTCGCGACGCCGAGCAAGCCCATGGACATCTCTGCGCCGGGCAGGTACTTGGGGTGCGCCTGGCGATGCTCGGACTGGCCAAACTCGGCATAGAAGATCCGCATGGCAAAGATCGCAAGCGCCTGGTCACTTTTGTCGAGATCGACCGCTGCGCCACCGATGCCGTTGCGGTGGTTACCGGCTGCCGCCTTGGCAAGCGCGCCCTCAAGTTCCGGGACTGGGGTAAAGTTGCGGCGACATTCGTCGATCTGCATACCGGCAAAGCGATTCGCATTTCTGCGAAAGAATCCTCAAAAACTCTGGCCCGGCAGATGCATCCTGAAATTGCCGACAAGAACCAGCAGCAAATGCTGGCCTACCGCGAAATTTCCGATGCCGATTTGTTTGCCACGCAATGGGTCAAAGTCGAGCTGCCGCCCGAGGAATTTCCCGGCTACAAAGGCGAGCGCGTGGTGTGTGACATTTGCGGCGAAGGCATCAACTTCTGCAGAGAAGTGCGCCAAGGCGGCAGGGTCTTCTGCCGCTCCTGCGCAGGTGAAAGATATTACAAGCCGCTGGAAGAAACGTCAGAGTAGCCGATTCTATAGGCGCAGTGCAGAGGCCGCCCACGATTGTTCGTACGCATGAGCTATGCGCAGGACGGTAGCCTCATCAAAATGCCTGCCTAAAATTTGCAATCCAATCGGCAAATTATCGCGCGTATTCCCGCACGGAATCGAAATCCCCGGAACGCCCGCCAGATCAGCCGTCACCGTGTAGATGTCCGCCAGATACATGGCCAGCGGATCATTCGATTTTTCGCCTAGCCGAAACGCCGCTGTCGGGCTGGTGGGCGTCACGATCGCATCCACTTTCTGGAACGCTTCTTCGAAATCGCGCGTCAGCAACGTGCGCACCTTCTGCGCCTTCAGATAATAAGCGTCGTAATATCCCGCGCTCAGCGCGTAGGTGCCGAGCATGATCCGCCGCTTCACCTCGGCGCCGAAACCTTCGTCGCGGCTGCGCCGGTACATTTCCGAGAGCGACTTCACTCCGCGCGCGCGATAGCCGTAGCGCACCCCGTCGTAGCGTGCGAGATTTGATGACGCTTCCGCGGTCGCGATAATGTAATACGTTGGAATCGCATACGGGGTGTGCGGCAAAGAAATCGGCACGATCTCGCAGCCAAGGTGTTTCAACTTGTCGATCGCCGATTCCACTGCATGACGCACTTCATCATCCAGGCCCTCTCCGAAATATTCTTTGGCGACTCCTACTTTCAGTCCTCGCGCCTGCTTTGCGAGCTCCGCCACGTAGTCCGGTACGGGCAAGTCCGCTGAGGTTGAGTCCATCGGATCGCGCCCCGCAATCACCCCAAGCACGATGGCAGCATCCTTGACAGTCTTCGTGATTGGCCCAATGTGATCGAGCGATGATGCGAACGCAATCAGCCCATAGCGCGAGACGCGGCCATAGGTCGGCATCAATCCCACTACACCGCAGAATGATGCCGGCTGCCGGATCGAGCCGCCGGTGTCGGAGCCGAGAGCAGCCACAGCCATGTCCGCAGCAACCGCTGCCGCGGAACCGCCCGAAGACCCGCCCGGCACGCGATCTAGAGCACGCGGATTGTGCACCGGCCGAAACGCCGAGTTCTCATTCGACGACCCCATGGCAAACTCGTCGCAGTTCGTCTTGCCTAGAACCACGGCGCCCGCCGCTTCCATGCGTGCGACCGCGGTGCAGTCATAAGGTGGAATATAGTGCTCTAAGATCTTCGACCCCGCCGTCGTACGCACGCCGCGGGTGTTCAGGACATCTTTGATCGCAACCGGCACGCCGGCCAGCGGCGGCAGCGGGTTGCCTTCAGCTGCCATGCGATCGATGCGATCGGCCTGCTCCAGCGCCCGCTCCCGGCACAGCGTGAGAAACGCCCCGATCTGCTCGTCTTCCTTCTGAATACGGAAGTAGTGTTCTTCGGCGAGGGCGAGGGCAGTCGTGGAGCGCTGTTGAACGCCGGGGCGAGCGGATTCGATCGTGAGAGAGCGCAACATTGAGTGATTGAGTCATCGAGCCATTGAGCGATTGTTATTCAATGACGCAATCGCTGAATCGTCCAATGACTCAATTCCCTTCTATCTTTCAATCACCTTGGGCACGCGGAAAAAAACTCCGTCGGCATCGGGTGCATTCTCGAGCGCTTCCTCGCGAGGAAGCGACTGGCGCAATCCCTCAGGCACATCGTCACGGCTCGCGTACGAAAATCTTTCGCTGCCACGCTTGCTTTTATCCACGCCATAGCGGTCGGACACCTGCGCCATCGGCTCAACGTTGGTTGTGTCGAGCGCGTTCAGCTTCTCGATGTAATCGAGGATAGAATTCAAATCCCGTACCATGCCAGCGCGTTCTTGCGGCGTCAGGTCGAGATTCGCCAGATCGGCGACGTATGCGACATCTTCTTCGCTGACTTTCATAGGCAAAGAATCAGAACCAGCGGTCAACTACGGCAAATGACGAACTCAATTTTCGCGACCCTATGCCCGCAATAACGATTGAGCGTGGCGAGATAACGCGGGGCAAGATTCTGCATCTCATGCTTCCACCCCGCGTCGGGAACTTCGACGCGAAGAACAGCATTCGAGAAATCGAGAGCACGCGTCCGATCGGCCACCTTCGATCCGCAAACCAGCGGCCAAGCCAAAGCGGGAGCCTCTCCCGGCGGCACGCGCCTCATCGTTCCGGCAATCAACTTTTCCAAGCCTGCGCCTGCACGTTCCACGACAGCGGTTCCTCGCCTTTCTTACAAAACAATAATATGGGTAGAGAACTCCGATTTTAGCATTGCGACGTTTTCAACTTATAAAACCTGCCTGGCATCAGCGGCAGGCTAGTTGGCGTTGCCCCATTCACATCGCGTGCTGATCAACCGGAAAGTTGCTTTTCACGAAATCGAGCGCCGCCTCATGTGACAGCAGGCGTCCTTCAAGCTGGGCATCTTCAACGCTTCCTAAGATTTCCCGAAATCGCGGTCCCGGGCTGTATCCGGCTGCAATCAAGTCGTCACCCGTAATCAATGGACGTGGGCGAAGATTTTGCGGCGGCGTTTCCGCCAGTTTTTCACCGATGAAATCATAAGTTGCCAGATTTCCATGGCTGGCCAGGCTGTCGGCCCGATGCAGCGCGAGATGTTGATCAAAACCCGGCAGCCGCAAGAATCTCTTCAAAGTCGCCTCCTTCATGCGCCGGACGTGGCCGAAGCGCATGTGATTGTCGACCAGGGCCAGAATCTGAGCCGTGTCATGGCTGGAAAAGCGCAAGCGCGAGCAGATTTGCGCCGCAATCTTGACACCCACCTCCACATGATTGTCGAAGCGAATCCGGTCTGCCGCTCTGCGAAAGGTGGCCGGCTTGCCGACATCATGCAGCAGCGCACCCCAGGCCAGCGCAGGTGGGCAGGGA
>JASIKQ010000392.1 GCA_030049565.1 Candidatus Sulfotelmatobacter sp. | reverse complement strand
CCGCCCCATCCCCAGGGATGGGTGTCTACCATCATGAAGCCGATACCAATACCGGGGCCGAAGGTGATCGTCGAAGTTGTGACAACGGCTCCCAGAGCGGGACGAACATAAACCACTGTAGGGTCATAAACCGGCACATAGACAACTTGCGGGTTCGCCGGCTGTATTACGTAAATTGTCTGACCAGCTGACTGCTGCATGTCCACCTTTTGTTGCTCGTTGGTGCGCAACGCTCCAGAATCGTAGGCCTGCGCCCGCAAGCGTTGAATCGACGCCGCGACCGCCGCTTGATCGACGGCAAACGCCTCGCCGATTGCGGCATAGTCGTCAATGTGTTGAGCCATCATGTCCAGCACTTGCGGAAAGTTCACCAGCGCGATAAATGCCGGATCGAATCCTTGTTGCTGTGCCGCATCGGTCAAGGCATCCCCTGTGAGTCCTTGGTTCTGCTGCAGCCAAACGTCGACATCCAAGATTTCCTGTGGATTCGTCGACGCGGTGGTGATTTGGGAAAGCAAGGCGTCCGGGTAAAGAGCAACCGGAGCGAGCAGTTGATCTAGTTCGTCTGGCGTAGGCGTTGCCACTTGGGCCGAGAGCAACAGAGTGAACCCTGGCAACACCACCAGCAGGATCAACAGTGAAGTCAGTATTGAGCATGGTTTACTGCGCATAGGTGCATCCTTTCCTAGCTATTCGACTTATTCGTCGGTGACTTTTTATTCAGTTCGGCCAGCAGTAACTTGGCCGATGCTGTCGCCACAACTTCGTTGTTGAACACGATGTCGCGCGCGCTGATCTTCCGGCCGTACAACTTCTTATTGGCGGCATTGTCGGGACGGAGGGTTGAGCCAGCGAGCGAGATTCCGGCAAACAATCCACGAGACCGGGAATATGAAAGAATTTCGGCTCGCAGCGTCACGTCGGTTTCAGCCGACGCATTGCGCCCAACGGGGCCCACCGCGGCAGAAACCTCTCCGCCAAGTTTCACCTTGCTCGAAAGAATGCTGCGCGCCGAGCGAGGGCTCATCAGCAGGAGCACGAAGTCGGTCGCTTGCCCGCCAAGCTGAAGTCCAAAGCTTCCGCCTTCGAGCGCCATCATGGTCGGAGCGCCCCAAGGTCCCTTGAAGTCTTCCCCGCTGCGGCAGGTCATTACGCCCCTACCGTAACTCCCGCCAAATCCGAAGGCGAACTTGATCACGGAAGGCAGAACCACCACACAATCCGCTTTGTCGATCACATTCTGCGGAATGTCATCGGGAATGTTTAGAATTTCCTGCATCACCTGCCCCGCATTTTCCACGCGTTCCTGTTCCTTTTGTTGTGCGAACACAGGCAAAGCGATGATTAACAGCATGAATACGGCACAAATTTTCTTCATAGTTTTCTCCTCTGGTTTTTCCTTCTTCAGCAAAATTAGCGGATGCGATCATTCGCGTTGCCCGCTGATTTTTCTTCATCGATGGCAAGCCGTGCACTGTTATCTGCTAGCAAAGCCCTGATCTGGTTCAGGTTCTTCTCCATGCGTTCCTCGGACGCGGCGTTTTTTCCGGCCATCAAAATCAATTTGACCGATACAAGAAACACACCTGACTCGAGAAACAGTTCGTGCGTGATTCCCTTGACAGCCAGTGATAAACCAAACAGGCCGACGGTCAGGAGAATCACCAGGCCGGACCAAAGATCAATCGACTTGAACAATTTCATGACGAATCTCCTGATCACTAAAATTGTGGGGCCCCTTGACGATCAAAGGACCCTCCACGACCTCTTTACTTCTTACTTCGTGCCTGGCACCCATACTCCGTCAGCTGAGCCGAGATCGACCCCTGCAACTTCAGTGTTGATGGTTACGTTCTGAAGCTGCCCTTTCTTCCCCGGCTTTGCTGAAAAGCTCAGAAGATACTGGTTGTCGAGCACGTTCTGGAGTTGGTCAAGGTAAGGCTGAAAACTTACCGGCGCCTGCAGGCCGAGAAAGTAAGACTCGCCTCCAGTCACATCAGACAGCTTCGCAATGCCCATCTGTCCATTGGTCGCTTCCCAGTAGTTGCGATGCCAACGGCCAACGCCGGGCGCGTAGAACGTGTGGATGATTGTGCCAGTCCGCATGGCGACATCGGAGGCCGAATCCACATCGGGGTTGATGTACAGACCGCGTGCCGGGAGGCCGCGACGTGCACGGTCGATGCCATCCGTGACCATCAGCACCTCGTGCCGTTTGTCGGTCGCCGGCCAGCGATTCATAAGGTCGATTACGGAAAGGTATGGACTGCCGTATGCGCCGGCGTTACCTAACGGCAAGCGCACGGCCTTAGCGGCCGCCGCATGATCAGTCGTGAAGTTCTGCACGATCTGAACCGTGGCGTTTCGCATGTAGCCGACGCCAACGGCCGTCGTCGGCGGCTGCGCGTCGATGAATGTTTTCAGGTCGTCTAGATGCAGTCCGAGGCTCGGATCAGAGGCATCGTCGATGAGAATGAACAGCTCGAGTCCAGCATTGTTTCCCTGTGCGGCGACCCACTCAGTTACCTTCAAGCGTTCCTTGCCCTGTCTGACGATGATGTCTTGTTGGCTAATTTCAGGCATGCGTTTGTCGTTCGGCACGCTTGCCGTGACTGTCATCCTTACCGGCACGGCGCCTGTTGACGTCTCTTCTGCGTTCAACGAAGCCGACGTCATAACTGCCGCGGCCATTGTTAGTGCTGCGCAAAACAACTTCATAATTCGTGATTGCATAAGTCTTTCCTCCTGTTTGACTGCCAGTTCTGGCTTGAATTTCGGCTTTTCGTAATGCATCCACCCTTCCAAAGTGCAACCCGTTGAAAACACGAGCGTCCTGATCCATGAGAACTCTCATCGTCTTCGAAAATTCCCGAGAGTTCACGAGGCGGCGAACTTAGCTATTAAAGAGGCGGAGTTCAGGAAGAAAACAACAACTTAGCGTAGGCAAAATGCTTGCGAAATTGGGGCGCGGGAGTGCCTGGACTCGAATTAAGGCAACGTCAACCCGAGATTTGGTCGGGCAAGTTGACGATTGGCTAGTTGTGGTGGCTCGCAGATGCATTGAGCTGCGTCACGCGGCCGGTATCGAGTTCGTATTCTGCTTCGACGACCTTAAGCTTGCCAGACTTCACTGCATCACGGATGATCTCGCTGTTCGCAAAAACATCTTTGGCGCTCTGATGCACGTTTTCCTTGATCGCTGCCTCGACCAGATCATCCCCATGGGCGTAACTTTTCGCTTGAGCCACAGCAGGATTGATCTTCTCCACGATGGCATCCAGGTTCGGGCTTGGCATCTTTTCGCCGGAACAGGCGGCGTTGA
The DNA here is from genome assembly GCA_030049565.1 of Candidatus Sulfotelmatobacter sp. Lineage (GTDB taxonomy): Bacteria > Acidobacteriota > Terriglobia > Terriglobales > Acidobacteriaceae > Sulfotelmatobacter. Next base: position 1,309 of record JASIKQ010000392.1, on the reverse strand, counting down.
CCGCGCCACACTTCTGATGTCCTAGCACAACCAGCAGAGGGCTATGCAAGTGGTCCACTGCGTACTCGATGCTGCCGAGCGCCACGGCGTCGGCCACATTGCCTGCGGTCCGCACGACAAAGACATCTCCCAGGCTTTGGTCGAAAATCAATTCCGGTCCAACCCTGCTGTCAGAGCAAGACAGGATGATCGCCTTGGGAGATTGTCCGGAAGCCAGCTTCTGGCGCAATGAAACCAGGTCGCGCACCTGCGACTTTCCGGCCACGAATCGGCCATTGCCCTCCATCAGGCTGTTCCAGACTTCGGTCGCAGACGGCATCGACGGGCTAGAAGCATGCGATGACTGTTGTGCAGAAACAGCTGATGGTGTGACGACCGCAGCTCCGAGCGATAACGCGAGACTAAGACACAATGTGCGTATCATGAACGTTTCCTCCAAATGAATCTGGGTCTTCCTCACTGGTTGGCTTCAGGATCGTGAGCATCAACGTGTCTGTTTCCGGGAGAATCTGATACTCGACGAAGCGCGGAATGTCAAACCATTTGCCGCCATATTCAATCTGGCTGCCCTCGATCGAGATCCTTCCCTTGCCACGGATGAAGCAAAGTGTAGCAGCAGAAGCTTCGTATCGATACTCGATGCTTTTGTCGCTCATGTACGTAAGCGTTGCGAACGCCGAATCGTCCTCGTGGACTTGGAAGCCGCGATTTCCCAACAGCCGTTCAACGCTGATCTTGGCAACAGATTTAGACATGATGATTTCTTCCGTTTCAATAATTGAATTGGGTCAGATTGTCTGGCTCTTCACTGGGCAATTCCTCTGCCAATCTGCGGGCCTTTGTCGGCAAACGTTTAGCGAGGGTGAAAATCCAGACCCGGCCGTGAAAACCCGAGAGTTCGTGACATTGCCCCCGCTCCAACCTGGGCTGCGGATAGTCAGCGGTGCGTGACGCCACGATGATCCCGCTGACTTTCGCCTGTGACTACATTTTCGGCAGCAGGATCGACTCCGTTGCCGAGATCAGCCCTCAGCTTCAGTTCGGATACTTTTTTATGGGGAACGGTTACTCTCGACAGATTAACGTAGACTCGCCGGATGCTCTGTTGATTGTCGTGGACAAAGCCCGTGCGCGGGTTGTCCAATTCCGAAGCCAACGAGAGCACGATCGCGACCATTAGCGGTACAACCAACATGCCTAAAAAGAACCGCTGTCGCATTCCGTACCCCACGACGAAACAGGTCAAGGTGGCTATCAGTATCATGACCAGCCAAATCGCGGCAGGTATGTGCTTCTCTTCGGCCGCGAG
>JASIKQ010000391.1 GCA_030049565.1 Candidatus Sulfotelmatobacter sp. | reverse complement strand
AGTGTGGTGGCGCTAGACAGGAAAGCTTCGAACACAGAGGGATCACAAGGTAAGGCAGTCTGGCGGGAGAGGATTTCCACCTGGCGTCGCAGCAGGTACGACGCCAGGCGGGGTCCGCAGATCGGCAAGCCAAGTAAACTTCCCTTACTTCGGGGGGAAGTGGTCGAGCATCTTGTCGACGTCTTTATCCACTTTTTTCTCGTTTTTCTCCGGGTTGTTGGAAAGCTCGTCGCTTGACACGCCGCGCCAGATCAACTGCTTGTTATGGGCGTCATACATGTCAAGAACCAGCGAGCCGACTGGGTAATTCGCCGGTTTGGGTTGTGGTTTCGCCCATGCCCCAGCCTCCCCGACCCCAGAATCTCGTGCGCAAGGCCGTGGCAGTTACCGGCGATTGCGCGAAGATGGGATGCAGATTGCAGGCAAGGGGTTTCGGAGTACAGGATAGCATCGGGTGGACTAGGGTAACCTTCGCGGTCCTTCTGGTTACGATTCCGGACGGCGGGCTGATAAAATTAACCCGGCTTTCACACAAACCGATCTTCTGGTTTTTCTATCAAATAGGGGTGACTGCGGGATGGCTGTGCAGATGAATTAACTTCGGTAACTCGCATTTGCACGGTTGGCAACTTATCTTTGGTCAAGGGGTTCTTACGAGCAACATCTATGCCTGGGCTGGAGAGAATGCGTCGCGCTTTGTGTACCTTGGCGGTGCTGGGGTGGGCGTGTGTGGGGCTGTCCCATGCTTCGGCGACGCTTTTGCTGGAAGAACCTTACGGCAAGCTGGGATTCTTCACCGCGACGGGGCACGCGGCCGTGTATTTGTCAGGCGTGTGCGCCGAAACGCCGCTGCGTCTGCGGCCATGCGCGCCGGGTGAGTTGGGAGCCGTCATCAGCCGCTATGATGGGGTGGGTGGCTATGACTGGGTGGCCATCCCGCTGATTCCCTACCTTTACGCAGTCGAGAATAGCGACGATATTCCTCTGTTTGTTGATCCGAAAATGGTGCAGTTTTTGCGCGACCAGTACCGGCGCAAGCACCTAAAGATGGTTGCGCCCGATCGGGATGATGGATCGACTCCGGGCGGGAACTGGTACGAACTGGTAGGATCGGCTTACGACCGGACGGCGTATGGTTTCGAGATCGAAACCACGCGCGAGCAGGATCAGGCATTCATCGAAGCCTACAATTTGCGGCCAAACGTTTCTCACTTCCACACGGTTTATCGCAACTGCGCCGACTTCGCCAAAGATGTCATTAATTTTTATTATCCGAAAGCCCTGCATCGCAGCGCAGTTGCAGACGTGGGAATCACCACTCCGAAGCAGATGGCGAAGATGCTGATCAAATTCAGCAACCGTCATCCAGCTCTGCAATTTTCGCGATTTGTAATTCCGCAGGTGCAGGGGAGCGCGGCGCGCAGCACACCCGTGCATGGGGTGGTGGAGTCCTTCCTGAAGTCGAAGAAGTACATCGTTCCCAGTGCGATCGTCAGCCCGATTTTTGCCGGCTGTGTAGTGGCGGTGTATGTGGGGACGGGAGCGGGACGAGTTAATCCGGCGCAGGAGGCATTGGTATACAGCGCGAGCGGAGATCTAGAGGCGCCGATTGGCGCTGAAGACCGGCGCTCGTACCAACTCGAGTTGAGCCATTTGACGGCGGAGCCTGCGTTTGAAAGCAATGCCGCCCGTGCAGAGAAGTGGCACCGGCTGTTGCGCAATGCTTCACCCGATCTCGATGCCCAGGGGCGGCCAGTGCTGCGGATTCGGTCAGGCGATGAGGTGCTGCGGGTAGGATTGTCAGCCAGCAACATTTTGAGTGGCGATGCCCCGGAACCGTTGACACAAGAGCTTCTGGAAGCGCGGCTGCGGTCAGAGTTGCGGCGTGGGAATCCGCCGAAGGCGAGCGAAAGCGACGTGGAGCGTGACTGGACCATGCTGCAAAAGGCGATGAACAGAACTGACGCCGAGGTGACGGCGCCACCGCGGCGGTCAGAGGAGGCGAGTTTCTCGCGTCCTGCACATGGTGGCAATCGGCCTTGATGGCCGGCTTGGTTGCGGCTATTCGATTCTAGTGGTCCGGGCTTTCAACTAAACCGTTCGGATACCCTCAAGGAAATGTTCCCAAATAGCGCTAATAGGGATTCCTCGCTTGGCTCAGGAATGACCGCGCTTCGTTGCAGCCGGTAAGTAATCTGCCTGGGCAAGCCAGATCCTACTGCTCCTGTTGCTGTTGTTGCTGCTGCGGCTGCGGAACGCCGGGCCTGCCGGGGAAATATGGAGGCTGGCCGGGCTGGCCCTGCTGCATCTGCATTTGCCGCTGCTGCATCTCCTGCAACATCTGCTGAGGAGTCTTGACTGGCTGGTCGGGAGTTGTACCCTGTTGCTCGGCTTCACTAGGTTGGTCGGAGTTATCCTCCGGCTGCGAGTCATCCTGGACGTCGGTATTCTCAGAAGCGTCGGCTGTGGGCTGCGCGGCTTGGGCGGCAGGATTATCGCCCGGCGGCGGTTGAGCGTTAGCCGTATCTCCGGTTTTGGGGACGAGTACGACCCGCACCAACTCGTTGGAATTTTCCGGGGAGCCAACGAGGATATAGTTGTAGCGGGATCCGTTCAACAACTCGGCCATCACTTCGCGTGCCGGCGCAGGACCCAGGCGCGTAACCACTCTCTCATTGGCGTTGGAGGGAACCTCGATTTCCGCGGAGGTGTGCTTGTGAACGCTGCGCAGGATTTCGCCCAGCGTGGAGTTTGGCGCAACGATGGTCAACAGGCCATCCTGATAGCTGACTTGGGGCGCAACCGCAGGCATGGCATCGAGGGGAACCTGGGGCACAGGGCCCTGTGGTCCGGAGGGCAATGGAGGCGGCAACTCCTGCTTCCTGGCAGCCACCTTGTGGACGTGATGGGTGTTTGGCGGCGTGTTCTGGGTGTCTGCCCATGCCACGGCGGGTAGGCACACCGCCAGCGCCAGCAGCCCGCCCTTAACTTTGAATGCCGCCGTCACGAAAATCCTCCATCCTAGCCAGTACTTCCCACGGAGACGGTAAGAGCGTAAAAGCAATTTTAGCACCGCGGTTCCGTTTCGGGAACTGTGCACTGCCTTAACGGAATGGATCTACCCTATAGAACGTATTGACTTTAACTTCTTGCAGGCTGATGTTGACGACGAGGCGCTTATGCCGGATGTGCAAGAATTTGCACTTGCGGGAATTTGCGTGGAGCGCCGGCTCTGGGGGAGTGACCAACATGAGAGATGTAAGTAATTGGTTACAGAGGATTTGTGTGCGTCGTAGCGTGGTGTTGGTGGCTGGTTTGATGATTTGTGCCGCGCTGGTTGCAGCGCCGAACGCCTTTACCGAAAATTGTCGCAGCGGAGCCGATTTGGATGACGCCACGCGCAACGCGCTTGATGCGGCGGCGATGCGCGACTTCGACCTGATCGCCAAGGGCGATACCGCTTCACTGAGACAGAACGCGATTCCAAGCCTGGTGAGCGATTTTTCCAGCGTCGAAAGTGCCGTGAAAAACGATCAGGCCGCGCTCGCCGGAGCCAAGGCGGCGGCGCGTCCGCCATTTTTGTTGGAGGCGGATAGCACGGCGCCACTGGGGCATGCGGAATTCTATTGTGGCGTATTTGGCGCCGGTGGGCAGACGCAGAACAGCGCGGTTTTTTATCTGAACAACCTTGCGCCGGGCAAATATGGAGTGGTCATTCTGGACGGGGCAACGTCGAAAGGCCCTTACACGGTTTCGTTGATCTTGCAGCAGCTAGGCTCGGATTGGAAGCTTGGTGGCTTGTACATCAAGGCGAGCCAAGTAGCCGGACACGATTCAGCGTGGTTTGTGTCGCGAGCGCAGCAATTTCAAAGCAAGGGCCAATTGCATAGTGCGTGGCTGTATTATCTGGAGGCGCGGGCCTTAGTTTCGCCGGTCCCATTCATGAGTACCGCCGCAACCGACAAGCTTTACGATGACTCACAGAAGATGTTGCCGGCAGATTTCCCCGCGGATGGAAAAACCACCGATTTTCCTGCTGGCGTTGGAGCCGGGGCGGCCACGTACAAACTGATAGCTGCTTATCCCGATCCCGTGGGCAACGATCTGGATCTAGTTGTGAAGTATCAAGTGGCTGATGTTTCTAATACCAATCGGGTTTATGACAGCAACGTAGCCCTGATGAAGGCGCTGGTGGCGAGGTATCCGGAATTGCGAGACGCGTTTGGTGCCATTGTGGCGCGGGCGGTCGATCCCAGCGGAAAAGACTACGGCACGCTGCTGGCAATGAAGGACATTAAATAAAGGCATCGCGAAATTGAGTGATTGGCGATTGCGCGATTGAAAACCTTTGCTCTCAATTTCTTTTTTTGTTTTCGCAATCACTAAATCACACAAGCGCCCTATCACTCAATTTCGCAAGCTCTCGTCGAGCAGACATTCCTTGGGGTTCTTGTCATCGCGTAGTCCGAGAAACACTGGAGCCCTCAGTTTCGGGCCAGTTTGGGCAATCTTGCCAGTGGTTGCGCTCGCGGTCCATTCGGCGTATTCGATCTCGGCTACCAGTTCGGGTTTGACCCAGTGGACTTTGCGCAGTGCTTCGACTTCGCCGTAGAACGGGTTTTTGTTGGTTTCACGCTGCTTCAGCAGTTCCCACATTTCAGCCAGCGATTTCTGATCAAATCCGCTGCCGGCCTGGCCTACGTGAATCAGACGGCCTTGCTTGTCGCAGAGTCCGAGGACGATCGAGCCGAAATGTGCGCGGCTGCCTTCAGGTTCGGTGTAGCCTCCGATCACGCATTCTAGGCGATGGCGGATTTTAATTTTCAGCCATTCAGTTGAGCGACGCTCCTGATAGATGCTGTCACGCTTTTTGGCCAGGATGCCTTCGAGCCCGTTTTCGCGCGCGATTTCAAACAGGGCCTTCCCGTTGGCTGCGTAATGATCGGACAAACGGAGCGAGTCCCCGGTTTTTATA
>JASIKQ010000390.1 GCA_030049565.1 Candidatus Sulfotelmatobacter sp. | reverse complement strand
GATGGACGGAGCGTCGTAAGCGAAGTTATCGTATTGTTCGCAGAGCACGTAGACGCTCACTCGCGGCCACAGGGCATAGGACTCGATGGTGTGGATAAGATGCTGGACGACCGTGGTCGCCTTGCCGTTCGTGCAGATGACCACTCGGACGCGTCTACCTGGTGCGGCAGGAGACAGAATGTGGGGGTCAGGTCGTAGCCACCATCGTAGCAGCAGTATCGTCTGACTAACAGCCAATGGGAAGTAGAGCAACACGAATAGTTGTAGTAGCACCAGCACGACCGCCGTCCACATCACCCATAGCCATAGCGCTATCATTGGCAGTGGTATCGCGGAGGTATCACGGAAGTATTCTCCATACCACCAGCAAACCGAACACGATAGCTGCTGCCGATAGCGACCCCAACACGATGAGAGCGCGAAGTGCGAGACGCTCTAACTCGTTCGGGATGCGCGAGGCTACGTATTCGGGGGTCTGATTCGGTTTCATAGCCACTGCCAGATAATACCGCTGAACAGCAACAGCATCAGTCCAATCGTCGCCAGTCCGATGAGCCATCCTTCCACCAGCGATGAGAATTGTATGAACCGCATCATCGGCCGCGACATCCCGCATGTCGGGCAATACCGTGGCTGCCGATTCACGATACGCGTGGCGTCTGAGTGCTTCTTCACCGCGACCTCTCAGGTTCCATCTTCGGGACGTGTCTCGTTGTTCCGCTGATTGGCGGAGGGAACACCGTCTCTCGCAGCAGCTTCGTAGGTCTCGGTCCGCGGGGAGGCGTGACGATACCTGGAGTGAACGGCAGACCACAGTCTCCAAGGTCGGAGGCCACAAGCTCGGGGGTGCATTCAGGAGCCACCGTCTGCACCCAACGGGCCGTCTCCTTCATGCGCGTCATGTCGACGGTCGGGTTGGTCCCGAACAGGTCGCGGCGCAACTCAGTGCGGTCCTCGCGCCAGCCGCCGAACATCACATCGTCATAGGCAGGAGGAAGGCATGGAACGGGCTGTCGACACAGCACCTCGAACTTAAGCAGGTTCGGGTCGATATCGAATACTGCCAGGTTCGCGTCCAGCCTAATGGGACGCCACTTGACCCCATCCTTCTCATCGCGCGGCCCGCAGATATCGCCGACCTCGTTCATGCGGTCCTGGATGAGCCCCTCAGTGTAATGGAGAGCGCGCTTGATGGGAACCTTAAGCTCGGTTCCACGTTGGTTCATCAACATGTCTGCTGTGAGAGCGGGCAGTCCGCGCTTTCGGACGTAGGCGCCGAAACCGTCGTTTACGCAGCATGCACAGTCGGCGGGATGTAGTTCCCAACGGCCATTACGCTGGCAGAGGCGTGGCAGCGTCTTGCACTCACCACAGGTCTCATCGTGTCCTTTGCGATGCCTCACGATGGCGATGCCTGATTGGTAGTGGATGGTCTCGCAGCGAGTGAACTTGAACTCGAACTTTCCTATCTCTCCATGTTGGGTAACGGGAACGCGATATTTCCCAGCTATATACCGTATACTGTCCGTATTGACCGAGATGACCTTACCCCCAGCATCTTCGATGGCCGCCCATTCGCGCCAGATGAGGCGTCGGCACCAGGCAGTGATGAACGAGGCTGCGACCCAGTTCGTGAACGGCGTCTCGCCGAATTTCGCTTCGGCGGTAGCCCCATACGTCGAGTTCACGACCGCCTTTAAGAACGTCCGCACCATCTTCGCGCGCACGTCGCCCTTCTTAGCCGCTGCCTTAAGCTCGGCGACCCGTTGAAGGATTCGCGATAGTTGCGGGAACTGAAGTCCTACCTTCTTATTCGGGTCGCGCGGGAACATCTCGTGGGCCATCAGAATCTCGAACCGTCGTCCGCGTTCAATGAAGAACTCCATCTCGACGCGGTCGGCGTAATACGGGCGCAGCTTGCCGCGTGAGTTCGGATAAATGATGCGTTCTATCTCCTTCTTCTCGGGCCTCAGCGGCAGGCCGAGCGCGTCCTGTTTGCGCGCGGGCAAACGCCCATCGTAGTCGATGAGGATGTAGTAGCTGCCCATCACGGCATCGGACGAGTAGCGGTCCGTGCGGACGGGTTCGGTGAGGTCGGAGAGCTTGGGCATGTGCAAGAGGGCGGAGCCGTAGGCGTTCACGATGTCGACCTCATCAACATTCTCGACGAGGCCAAGTTGAGAAGTGAAGATGCCGCCTCGGTAGCAGTGGTGGAACGGGTCGTGCTGGTTGCGGGGGCCTCGCTGTCGCGTCATCAAATCCTCGGCGTGCCGTTCGAGCCACGCTTTCGCCAGCGATGCGGGTGATGCCCAGCGGCGCGGGTAGAAGCCGAGAGCGTCTTTGGCGATAGGGAACAACCCATCGCCGAGCTTCTTCGTGAGTTCGCTATCCCGCATACAATATTTGATGATGAGGTCGCGATGAGCTTCATAGTAGCCTTCCTCGGTTCCGATTCTGACACGGTCAATGCCAAGCTCTTCGGCGTTCTTCCCGAAGCCGAGCACCTCATGTGCGGCCGTGTCGAGCGGGACCGACCTTTCGTTCTCGGTCCGATAGAACACACCCGCATCGAAGAACGTCCGCTTCTGCTTCGAGCCCTTTCGTTGTATGGACCACGACTTCGAGCCGACGGTCTTGATGATATAGTCATGGAAGTGGAGCACATGTTCCACGAGGAATGAGCCGACCTCATCGTCATCCTCATCGGTTTCGATATGTGCTTCTTCCTTGGCGAGCATCGGTTCGAGCACAGTGCGCAGGATGACATCTCGGTCGAACGCGAGGTTCCACAACCAGTTGACCTCACGTGTATGCTCCCACAACCAATCGAGCAGTGTGAGGGCGCGCATCTCCGACTTCGGCGGCCCGATAGGCTCGAAGAACTCGGTCGGCGTGCAGACGACCTTGAGAATGCCCTTGTAGGTTTCCGTGTCGAACGCTTCCGTGGACGGAACGTCGTCACGGGAATATACCCAACGATGCGGTTGCTCAGCCGACACGCACGGGGTTCATCTCCGTGCTATGTCTGTTCAGGACACCCGTCCTTTGGGGACTGGGGCCTATCGCTCTAAGCGACGCTTGTGGTTTGTGGCTCATCAACGGACCTGTATCTCGAAGCAGGGACGAGAAGATAACCCCGAACGGACGGCCGCACGTGCGGACCACTGGTGAACGAACACGAAGTGCATGAACAGCGGCACCTTGCATACAGGGCAGATAGGACCAACGCGCGGCTGTCGCGTATGCGTCATAGCGACGGTCCTGCTGGGTGGACTTTACCCAGCGAGCGTGTGAATTGTTTGCGACCCTCGGCCAGCACGGCCGTGCGCGTCTTCCGCTTCTCGCGCCTATCCCAGTTGCGCAGTCCCGCCGCATTGGCCTTTCGTTTCGGTGCGGATGCGGTTGTGGACGTCGAGAGCACGACAGGCTCAGCAGCGACAGCCTGGTCCTTCAACTCACGGTTCACCTTGCTCACGAGGTCCCAAGAAGCCCCTGTTCGTTTGATGACCTGCCGCTGCGACATCCCATCACGGAGCAGGTCGGCGATGGTGGCGTGCTTCCGCAGCGACTCCTCAACCTGAGCGTCCGTGGTATGGCCCTTCCCGCGGGAACGCTGCTTCTCGCGGAAGTATTCGTTAAGACGCTGCATCTTAACGACCATGTAGAGTTTCCAGAACGGGTCGTTGTCATCGAAGCGGTCCCACGTCACCCATGGGCATTCGGTAGCCACATCGAAACCGAGGTCGCTGTTCTTGTCGTATTGGATGCGCTCGCGGCGGACATGGACGAGAGCACGTCCCCGCCGTGTAACGTGAATCCACAGGCACGCGCGATTCTCCCGCACGGGTTTGGCGAGGCGCCAGATGTCGGGAACGCAGATGAACAGCGGAACGTTAAGAGCGCGCACCAGCGCGAGCATCTTCACGGTGTCCTTCTGCTCATCGGTGTTCTGGTCTCCCGCCAGCAACCCGCGCACTCCTTCATCGAACACCACCACACGGCCCCGCGAGGCCGCGGGGTTTTCCGAGCGCTGTCGATAGATGTCCTTGAGGGCGCTCGCCGTGTAGCACAGGTCTGTCCGTAGGTTGAACTCGGGGTCTACCGTCCGAGCGGCCTGAAGGGCCAGGGTCGACTTCCCCGAACCAGTTTCACCTGTAAAAATCACGCAGGCGTCGTAGTCCTGAAGGCACCGTTCGAGGATGTAGGAACACCAGTAGTCGAATCCTTCCTCGGGCAACATCGGAGCGGGACCGCGAAAGATGCCACGGCTGCGGACCCTTACCAACTTTCCGAACTCGGCGGCCTGTGTTATGCTGGATAACGGCGCGACTTGGGCCTTCTCGATGGCTACGAGGCTGTCCATCGTAAACGCCTTCGGTGGCCGCAAATCCATCAGCGAATCGAGGCTTCCCGACAACTCTTCGCGTTGCTCCGACCGCTTTCGAGAGTTAATCGTGGGATTCATTTTACCCACTCCCCGCGGGGAGTTCGTATAGGGCTCGGATACATCAAAGATACGCTCGGTGCTCTGGTGCTCTGGTGGGGGAGCGAAACGGGCGCAGAAGAGCGCCCCGTCGAGACCTGTCGTCTACCGACGGTAAAACAGGCTCTTTTCGACCCCTCCCCAAAGCGCTCTTGCTCTGGTCCAAAAGAGCGGTCGAACAGAGCGTTCAATTCGACCCTCCACCCAGGGTCGGAGACAGCAGTCCACCAGGGGTTTCCGTGCTGCGGTCGAAAGCCGCTTTGATGGACGGAGCGTAGATGTATTCCTCAACCAAGTGGATGAGTTTGCGACGTCTTCGACGGGCAGCGATGTCACTCCCGCAAGCACCGCACATCAACCAGATGTCAGGTTCAGAGTAGAACATCTCTAAGCGGTGCACGGCACGAATGAGGTCTGGGGTGATACCAGCCTTAACGGCGAGAGCATGCATCAGCGACTTGCAGTGGTCCCCATAGGCATAAGCAGCCGAAAGGCCGTAGGTCCGATACACGGTGGGCCAGACGTCGATTGCTCGCACGAACTCGGGGAAGTCCGTATCCCGAGCCCGAGTGAGCGATACACGGCCGAAGATGCCCATGTCCTGCGGCGAAACTTCACGGGCCGACAACATGGCGTTAGCTTCCTGTAACCGTTCAATCTCACGGCGGAGCAGGAGGATTTGCTGGTCTTTCGAGAGAGACGGTTCAACGGGCGTGCGTTTACGCGGCATTAGAATCCCTCGGCATTTTTGAGCAGGGAAGCGCGAACGTCTTTAATGCGTCTGATGTAGCGAGCCATCGTTTCCTTCGGTCTTCGTGGGATGGACATGCTGAGCGTCTCATACAACTCAGCGGTGGTTTCGGCCGCATCGGCCTTAACCCACCGTTTCGATGCGTCGAAACCCGCCTGGTCCCGCCGTGCACAGAGCACCCGATACACTTCCCAGTAGGCTTCGAGACGTATGGCCGCTAATTCTTCCAGCGCGTAATCCCGCATCCAGATTCTACGGTCGTTCCGAAATCCAGGTGATGCAATGAACTCTCGAAGTCTCACCATCCGCGCGCGCAGCTTCGATGGGACGGGAATGCCCCGCAGTATCTCGCCCCACGTTTCTGGTTCCGTCCACTCAGGAGGTTTAACGAACCGAATCTTCATACCCACACCCAGGCCCCTGGCTCGCTGTGGTCTTTGAACAGCGCTTTGCGGAAACGCATGCCTTTGCCATCACGTCTACTCGGAGCCAATTGCAGGCACATCTCTAAATTGTCAAGCCACAAGTGAATGTGAGCGACGTTCCAGTTAACGCGCACATCATGGATGCGCTTCATGGTCTGCCCTCACCAAACGGACGATTGGGGATGCCCCGCGCGCGACAGAACCCGTAGACCCAGGCGCGCTTGAGGTTCTCCAACGCGCGCGCAGCATCGGGGTCATCCTGCTTACCCTCCTTCACAACGGCGGCCCAGAACTTGCCTTGGAATTCTCGCCACGGAGAGACAGGGTCTTCGCTCTTCAACCCCGCCATGAATCCTTCGTAAACGGTCCGTTCCAGAGACCGCTTAGCCTTCTTAATCTGGTCGGGGTCTACCTCCTTCGGGTAAACGATATGCTTGACGTAATCCTCAGCGGCCTTAGCCGCCTTAAGACGGTCGCCGATGAACCCCATCTACTTCACCCTCGTGAGCGCCCAGCCAATCAGACCCACCAGCACTGCCGCGGGCAGCACGTAGCGCATGGACCATCGCATCCACCAGCGACGTTGGGCGCGGGCACGCTCCCGCGCAGCGGGGTCGTGCCGAACGGCAAGCCAGCGGAAGAGTAGCGACATCATCGCGCATGCTCCCGCAATGGCGATGAGCGTATCCCAGATGGTCCATGTAAACGCGGTCACCACGGGGCTCCATGCAACACGGCAACAAGGAATCGCCACGCGTAGTAGGACGCGGCTGCATCGTAGCCCGCATCATGCCACATCGGAGACAGACCGTGC
>JASIKQ010000042.1 GCA_030049565.1 Candidatus Sulfotelmatobacter sp. | reverse complement strand
TTTTAAGTCCGCTGCGTCTGCCAATTTCGCCATCCCGGCTCGTCCAATGCTTTTTTAGTATGGCACAGCAGGTCCTGCCACTCATTTTTTCTGCGCCGCATAATCTCCCGCACCCAGGAAGTGCAGCGACACATAGGGCTCGTCACCCACGACCCAACTGTCGTGTCCCGGAGCGATGTAGAAAACATCTCCCGCCTTCATCTCGATCACGCGGCCATCGTCCATAGCCGCAGTCGCCCGTCCCGCAATGACCATGCCGACATGCTCGACACTGCAACTCTTCGCGCCCGTGGCCTTGCCCACATGCTCAGACCACTTCCAGCCCGGCTCATAGGTCGCGCGCCCAATCGTCATCCCACCCAGCCGCACCAGCTCAAACCGTCCCTTCTCGAAGCTTCTCACTTCATCCGGCTGCTCAAATCGCTTCAGGATCACCTCGTACATAAGTCCTCCACATTTTCGGACAATGCGAATCCTCAAGGGCTACTGCTGGTTTAGATCGCATAGCCGACGAGCTTGACTCATGTGCTACGCTTTCTGCTGTACCTCGCGGGCGCCGCGCGGCAGCACGCCGCCACCCACAATGAGGCCGCCCTACTCGCCTTCCCTCGCAAGGATCGCGGATGGAGGAGTTGCGAACACGAAATCCGTGTGCGTTGCGACCTCCATTGTCAGCCGATCAACGCAAGCCGATCAACTGGCCGCGCACACTTAGCCCCAAAAGATTAAGGAGAGGCTATGAAATTCCGGAAGCTCACGCCCAATCTGGTGGTCCGCGACGTCGCTGCCAGCATGCTGTTCTACCACAACGTCCTCGGCTTCGAAACCGCCTTCACCGTTCCCGAGCAAGCACCCTACGTTTTTGGCGCGGTACGAAACGACGAGGTGGAAATTTTCTTCAACGATCAGAAAGCGGTTCTCGAGGATTATCCCGCACTGGGCTCGAAGCCCATCGGCGGCAGCTTGACCATGTTCATCGAGATCGAAGGCATCGAAGAACTGTTCAGGAAGGTCCAGCAGCATGGCGCGAAAATCACCATGCCCATGAAAGATCAGTTCTATGGCATGCGGGAGTTTGCCATGGAAGACGCGGAGGGCTGGGTGATCACCTTCGCGGAACGCATCAAAAAGTAGCTAACCTCAAAACTGCCGTCTACTCGTGCCGATTTTGAGGCACGAGTAGAGGGCGAACTATCGGCATTTGCGCTACGCTGGCTGATCCGTAGACGCGGTTCCACGGTCGCCTTCTGAGGCCTTCGCACCGAACCCATCCATCACGTAGTACTTGGGTCTCAGCAACGCACTTCGAAGCTTGATCTGAGATCGAGATCCGCCGATATAACCAAGGCCGCGCGGCAATCTAATGCGCGGCCTTTTGTTGCTTGAACTCTATTGTTGAAAACCCTCAACCCGGGAAATCACTGCAAGTGGATCGTCTTCCCGTCCAGCGTTCCGTGCACCTTTACTTTCTTTCCCTCATACTTCGCCACTTCATCCTGATGATCAATGTCATAGGTGTTGCCCGAAGCCGTGTCCTGGAACTTGTACTTGTCGCCCGCCTTCACAATCGTTCCCGTGAAGCTCTGCGCCGCCGGCATGGACTGAGACTGCGCGTCGGGCCGCTGCCCTGACGAATCTGGAGTCGTCTCCGGCGGCGTCTGCGGTGGTTGTGCCGGTTGTTGTGCCTGCGATGGCGGCGCCGATTGGTCCATCTGCGAGCCAGGTTGCGCCTGTTGCGAGGATGAAGGTGAATATGCGGGCTGCTGATCCTGTGTCGCGGGCGCCTGCGAAGACGGTGGAGTTGCCGGCTGCTGCGTCTGCTGATCGGTCGATTGCGATGGCGTCGCATCTTGTGCGCTCAATGCCATGCCGATGCTCAGAAAGGTAACCAGCGCGCCAACTATCCACGCGGACTGAACTAGCTTTTTCATGAAAGTCCTCCGAAAGATTCTGAAAACGTTGCTTAGTGGCTAAGCAATAGCAGCAAACATCGGGCCAAATGCGGGACCAAACGCTCGCCCACCTTTGACATTCCCAAGTCTTCTCTTTTCACGTCTTAGGAGTCTTGGCACCGGCGAGAAAAAAACTTTCTACCCAACCACTGCGCCCGAAATACAGGGAACCCCGTACCGTTACATTCTCTCGTGATGGCCATGGTGCACTCAGGAGAGCAAATTTTTCTCGATAGCCCACAATTACGGTCAGAAACGGCAAAAGGCCACGACTCGCGCCGTGGCCTTATCGTTTTATCCGTGTGAATCCGCAAAATCCGCGGCCAAGAAGTTATTGTTAATGCCTTCCCCCGCCCGACCCGCCGCGCCCACCGCGGTCACGGCCTCCTCCGCCGTGGCGTCGCCCGCCGCGCCCGCGATCGCGGCCGCCGCCCGAACGTCCGCCTCGTCCTCCACGGTCCCCGCCGCGATCTCCGCTATGCGGCCGGTCGCCGCCGTGTGGCGCATCGCGGTTGAAGTTCGGCTCGTCGTCGGGAAAATCTCCGCCGCCTTCAATCACCATGGTGCCCGTGGCCGCTGGAGAGCTCTCGGCCATCGCCGCCACAGCAGTCCCGCCTTCACCATCGCCGCCATGCTGCTGCGACATTTTCGCGCGTTGCTCTTTCAGAATCGCCTTGCGCGACAGCCGAATGCGATTGCCCTCGACTGCGAGCACCTTCACCAGCACCTGGTCGCCTTCTTTCAGCTCGTCGCGGATGTCGCCAATACGGTGCTCCGCCACTTCGCTGATGTGCAACAGCCCTTCGGTGCCGGGAATAATTTCCACGAACGCGCCAAAATCCGCCAGCCGCGTCACTTTTCCGAGATAGGTTTTTCCCACCTCCGCCGTCGCCGTCAAGTCGCCGATAATCTGCAGCGCCTTGGCCGCCGACTGCTCGTCGCTCGACGCCACCTTCACCAGCCCGGAATCTTCCACGTCGATCTTCACTCCCGTCTGGTCCACAATGCTGCGGATCATCTTCCCGCCCGGCCCGATCAGGTCGCGAATCTTGTCCACCGGGATCTGCACCGTGTAGAAACGCGGAGCATACTGCGAAATCTTCTCCCGTGGCCCGGAGATCACCTCGCCCATCTTCTCCAGGATGAACAGCCTTCCCCGCTGCGCCTGCGCCAGCGCTTCGCGCATGATCTGCGGCGTAATGCCCGCAACCTTGATGTCCATCTGCAGCGCCGTGATCCCGTCCTTCGTGCCGGCGACTTTAAAATCCATGTCGCCGTAG
>JASIKQ010000041.1 GCA_030049565.1 Candidatus Sulfotelmatobacter sp. | reverse complement strand
CCCATCACCCGCGACGAGCGCGGCGAACGTTGCGTGCGCGCCCGGCAACTGATGGCCGAAAACGGACTCGAGGCTATTGTGCTCATGGAAGGCACGTCGCTGCGCTATTTCACCAGCATTCGCTGGTGGGGCGGCGAGCGCTTGTTTGCGCTGGTGCTGCCGGCGAAGAAATCTCCGTTTTATATCTGCCCCGCATTTGAAGAAGGCCGCGCGCGTGAGCAAATCACGAACGCTCCCGATGGCGAAAATGTAGATCTCCGCACCTGGCAGGAAGACGAAAGCCCGTATCAGTTGCTGGCCCAAGGGCTGAGAGATCGTGGCCTGGGCGCCGGTCGCATCGGGATGGAAGAAAGCATACGATTTGCCTTTTCCGATGGCATCGCCAAAGCCGCGCCGCAGGCCACGTTTATCAGCGCAACTCCGGTCACCGCCGGCTGCCGCATGATCAAGAGCACTCACGAGATTGCGCTGATGCGCCTGGCGGCGCAGGTCACGCTTTCGGCATATGAGGTGGTTTATCACGCTTTGCGTGAAGGCATGACGCAGCGGGACGTAGCGGAACTCATTGCGTCGGCTTACGGGCAGCTTGGCTTTCCCGGAGAAGCCAGCGTGCAGATCGATGCCTACACAGCGCTGCCCCATGGCTCGGCCACGCCGCAGGTAATTCGCGAAGGGTCGATCATCATGCTTGATGATGGCTGCACTGTCGAGGGATATCAATCCGATATTACGCGCACGTTCGTGCTGGGCAAAGTGCGTTCCGGACTGGCTGGCGACAAAATGAGAAAAGTTTTCGACATTGTGCATCATGCGCAGAGCGCTGCGCTGGCCACTGCGAAACCTGGCGTCGAATGTGGCGCCGTGGATGCCGCCGCGCGGAAAGTGATTACCGATGCAGGCTACGGCCCCGGCTACAGATACTTCACTCACCGCCTCGGCCACGGTCTCGGCATGGATGGCCACGAGTGGCCTTATCTCGTGGGCGGCAACTCGACGAAACTTCAGGTCAATATGACCACCAGCAACGAGCCGGGCATTTACGTCCAGGGAGAGTTCGGCATTCGGCTCGAAGATGATATGCACATTACGGAAAATGGCGCGGAATTGTTTACCTCGCAAAGCCCGTCGCTGGAAGATCCGTTCGGAAAAGCATGAGGAGTACGCCGAAGGCGATTACTTTGCCGTAGCTGGGACGCCTGCGCTCTTTACGTTTGTGCGGATGAACCTCACGATATCGTCCATGGCCGTGCCCGGCTGGAAGATCGCGGCCACGCCACATTTTTTTAGAGAATCGATATCTTGATCGGGGATGATGCCGCCTACGAGCACGAGAACGTCATCCATTTTGTTCTGCTTGAGAAGATCCATCACGCGGGGCACGATAGCGTTGTGAGCGCCAGAGAGGATGGAGAGGCCAATCACCTGCACATCTTCCTGCAGAGCTGCACTGACGACCATCTCCGGCGTTTGCCGCAGACCGGTGTAAATGACTTCCATGCCGGCATCACGTAGCGCTCGCGCGATGACTTTGGCTCCGCGGTCATGGCCATCGAGCCCAGGTTTGGCGACCAGGACGCGAATCTTGAAATCTGACATCGCATTCATTTAAGCACAAAAAGGTTGCGATGTTTCAAGTTTTGGCTTCAGACGTTAACGCTGCGCCCGTAACCATTTCTCATTCCCTTCATGCAAAGACGGCCGGCGCCGATTTTGGGTTTGATCTTGAAGCTCGAAAACTCGAAACCCGAAACCTCTTCTACAGCGTTTTCGTATCCAGGCTCTTCCACAGATACCAGCAAGCCACGGTGCGATAGGGTGCCCAGCAGTGTGCGATTTTTTCCATCTGTGCCGGGGTCGGCAGTTTGATCTTCCGCTTGCGTCCATTTTTCGAGGCCGCCGCGTTTTTGCTACTTTTTGAGCGCTGGGCATCGACGTAATGCTTATGCATTGCCATACGCACGCCGAAGTCGCCGGTGGGCAGTACGTTTTCGCGTTTCAGAGAGAACATCAGGAACATTTGCGCGGTCCACACGCCGATACCTTTTACCTGCGTCAGGTGCTCGATCACTGCTTCGTCGGCCAATTGAGGCAAGCGGGCAAAATCGAGCGCGCCGTTCGCCGTCTTGGCGGCAAGATCTTTGAGATACGAAGACTTTTGCTTCGATAGTCCCACGCCGCGCAGTTGGTCGTCGCTGAGCTTGAGAATGCCGGCCGGCGTGAGCGGCTCACCGGCCAATGCAGCGAAGCGATTGAAGATTGTCTCGGCAGCCCTGCCGTTGAGTTGCTGGTAGACGATCGCCTCAGCAAGGCTGTGAAACTCGGGCGGACCGTATTGCATACGAAACGGCCCTACGCGCTCGATAATAGCGCGCAGAATAGGATCGGACTTCTTGAGATGAAGGAGGGCTTTGCGCATGTGTGTATATGTACCATAAAAGATGAACACGTAGGCGAATAAAATACGAATCTCCGGCGATTGGTTGGTGCTGCGCTTGGGGCTGTCTTATGCGGAACGGCGCAACCTGGAGGACGCTTCAGGTTTGCGGATGGCCGCCGGGAGCTAGAATCCCATAGGCTGACGTCGCGGTCTCCGGCTAGTCATCAGCTTTTTGATCGCCTTTATTAAATCCAGAATCGCCATGCTCTGTAAATACCAAGGGTGGATACCTGGGGCTTCCGCGTTGCTCACTTGAGGTCGCATTTTGCGACCTCAAGTTTTGCGCGTTCTTGTGCAGTGAGTCTTTCCCGATTTGGCCCAAGCGGGACCGCAGATGTATGCGGATCCAGCCTGGGCGCGCCAGCCGAGCCGCAAGGTGAGCCTTTACGTGATGCTGGTTTCCGTATAGGTACCGTAAACCTCGCGCAGCGCTTCGCAGATTTCGCCGACGGTTGCGTAGGCGCGGACTGCTTCCACGATGTACGGCATGGTGTTGGCTGCAGAAATGTTTCCGTTCGTGCCAGTATTTGGTTCTTGCGTGGCAGCTTTCTTCAGTGCATCAAGCGTGTGCCGTACCAAGTCGTTCGATCTGCGGCCGCGCAGAGCTTTCAGTTTGGCTGACTGCTGCCGGGCGACGCTTTCATCGATGTAGAGGATTTGTGGAGGTTCTTCTTCGATAGTGAAATCATTTACGCCGACAATAAGTTTCTCCCGCGCCTCGACCGCCCGCTGATATTGATAGGCCGACTCCGCAATTTCCTTCTGCGGATAGCCGCGCTCGATGGCTTTCACCATGCCTCCCATGGCGTCTAGCTTGCCGAAATAATCGAAGGCTCCCTGTTCCATTTGCAAGGTCAGATTCTCCAGGAAATACGATCCGCCCAGAGGATCGACAGTCTGCGTCACCCCCGATTCGTAAGCGATGATCTGTTGCGTGCGCAGGGCAATGCGCGCCGCTTCTTCGGTGGGGAGGGCCAGTGCTTCATCATAGGAATCGCAATGCAACGACTGCGTGCCGCCGAGCACGGCTGCTAATGCCTGCAACGCGACCCGCGCGATGTTGTTCATCGGCTGCTGCGCCGGAAGAGACACACCCGCCGTTTGCGTATGGAAGCGCATCAGCCAGGTGCGCTGGTTTTTTGCGCCGAAACGATCTTTCATTACACGGCCCCAGATCTTGCGGGCAGCACGGTATTTTGAAATTTCTTCGAAGAAGTCATTGTGCGCGTTGAAGAAGAAGCTGAGGCGCGGGCCGAATTCATCGACGTCAAGCCCCCGGCGGCGCGCCCACTCGACGTATTCGATCCCGTCGTAGAGCGTGAAAGCGAGCTCTTGCAGTGCCGTCGAACCGGCCTCGCGAATGTGGTATCCGCTGATGGAAATGGTGTTGAAGCGCGGTGTGAACTTTGAGCCGAACTCGAAGGTATCGATCACCAGCCGCATCGACGGCGCGGGGGGATAAATATATTCTTTTT
>JASIKQ010000389.1 GCA_030049565.1 Candidatus Sulfotelmatobacter sp. | reverse complement strand
TTTTTCCCACCAGCCATCCGGCGGAATGTACAGATCTTCGGGACGGACTAAATTGCCGACCCCGCTGCGCTCGTGGGCTTCGGAAACCCGACTCCAGAAGCGGTCGAATTCCTGATGGAGCTGATCGGGTTCATCGAGCAGAACCGCAGCGCGCGGCAGAAAATCGAAGATCGTGCTGTTGGCGCCGGCCACAGGCGAGTAAAACTCCCAGCCGGGAAAGACGGTCGCCCCTCCTGCTCGAACGGCGGCTTCAATGACTTCTTCGTTGCCAGTGATGCGTTTGCCGCTCAGGCGCGTGTGAATCGCTCCCAGCAACTGCTCGTTCACTGGAGTTTCAGTGAGCGGGAGCAACAGAGCTTCATCGACGGGATTCGAGGAGCGCTGGGAAGCGGGATCGAATTTGCGGATGGACTCGGCTTCATCGCCGAAGAATTCGATGCGCAGAGGGCGATCGGCCTCAGGCGAGTAGAGGTCAAGAATGCCGCCGCGAACCGCATACTGGCCGGGCATTTCAACCACGTCAGTCGAGGTGTAACCGACGGTATTCAGGTGCGCGAGCAGCGCCTCGAGATCGAACGACTCTCCGCGCCGAATGGTGCGGGCAAGATCTTTGTAATAGTCGGGCGAGCGCAGAAGGATAGCCGAGGCGGCGATCGGCGAGACGACAATGGAGGCCGCGCCCGTCGCGATTTTCCAGAGAGCTGTGGCACGTTCTTCCTGCAATTCAGGATGGGGAGAGAGATTCTGGAAGGGGAGCACGTCGCGAGCCGGCAAAGAGATGATGGAATCGGGATCGCAGGCAGCAGTGAGATGGCAGAATCCGCGGAGAACGGGAACGAAATCGTCCACCGTTCGGTTGTCATTTACGACAAAGATCAGCGGGCGGGCGGCCGCGCGTTGAAAGAGCACAAGTAATAGGGCCTTTGCCGTGGGGGTCAGGCCGGAGACACCTATACGCCCCGTGCCCTCTTTCAGATGGGAGGCTACACGCGTGAAGGCGGGAAGCTGCTCTACGTCCGTGAAAAGTTCACGGACGAAGGGAAGAAGCATGCTTCACAATTTTATCAGGTGCGGATGGCGGTCTCCCATGTTAGGCAACAGCAGGGTAGTGGGTCAGTTTGAAAAGGAAGCGAGCCGAACGCGCGTTTTTGTGGCGCAAGAACCGCGCCACTTCGCGCGGCTCGCCCGGATTCCTCGCTTCGCAGAAAGCGCTTGCTCGGAATGACATCCAAACTGTCCCACTACCCAACAGCAGCGGCGTTGTGAGGAGCCGCGGCAGTTTTCCGTCGTTTCAAGTTTTTCCTGTGCAACTTTTCGGGGGCTTTCGGGAGGAATGAAACACACGCAAGATTTCAACCGTGCCAGCGCGCACGCGGTAGGGAATGAGATATCGAGTGTTGGGAACGACCAATTCCCGGGTCCCTAATATGCGCCCGGGGCGTCCTATCGAAGGGTGTGAGGAAAGCAAGCCGAGGGATTCCGTGATTCGATGCAAAACCAGTCTTGCGGCGGCAGGATCGTCCCGGTAGATGTGTTCAAGCTCGTCATCCAGATTTCTAAGGGCAGTTTTAAGCCACCTAACGCGCACGGCGGTCCCACTTATCGACAACCGCTTTTATTTCTGCATCAGTGGCAAAATCGCCGGCGTCTGCCTCCGAAATAGCCGCTCTGATTTCCTGTACCTGCCATGCGTTGGTTTCGATGTATCGCCGAATGGCCTCGACAGCGAGAAACGACTTGCTCCGGTGAGTGGCTGTGGCCAATTTTTCCAGATGTTTCTTCAGGCGGGCGTCGAGGCGAATGGTCATAGTGGTCGTCATAATTGTATGCGCTTGTACACATTGTATTACACATCGAGACGGATTCGCTGATTCGTAAAATTCATTTCCTCACGCACGAAGGCGGGTAAGATTTCTACATGCCTATGAGCGATGCTTCTGAAGCCATGTCCGCGCCGCCGCTGCCGCACTATGGCATTTTGAAAGGACCAAACGGTCTGCGCGCAGGCTGGCGGCTCCTGATCTTTGTCGCCCTTCTTGTGCCGCTCGGTTACGGTATGGATCGCAGCGTCGATGCTCTCACCCGCCGCATGCATGCCGACTTCTCGACCCCACTAGGCAACGTCCTTTTGCTGGACTTGTTTCTCCTTCCCCTGGTGATCGCAACCTGGATTATGGGGCGGATCGAACGCCGCACTTTTGCCGATTACGGCTTGCCATGGCGGCGAGCCTTTGGTCGACAATTCTGGCAGGGAGCCTTTCTCAGTTTCTCGTCATTTACTATTCTGCTGCTGGTGATGCGACTGGCCGGCGTTCTCTCATTCGGCGCGATTGCACTACATGGATGGGATGTGTGGAAGTATGCTGCCGCGTGGGCTGTTCTGGGATTCCTGGGCGCGCTACTTGAGGATTTTTTCTATCGCGGATACCTGCTGTTCACATTGACGACGGGGATCGGCTTCTGGCCAGCAGCGGCAGTTACATCCCTGCTCATGGGCGGGATGCACTATTTCAATCCCAGCGGTCATGGACTGGGACCGGTGGCTGCGACCATGTATTGCCTGGTGACCGTTCTGGTTTTGCGCCGGACTGGGGACCTGTGGATGCCGCTGGGAATCCACGCGGCATGGAACTGGGGCGAGCTTTACTTCTTCGACGTAACGGACAGCGGTTACCGGGCCAATGGCCATCTGTTCGGTGCCAGCTTTCACGGAAGCCCATTGCTTACTGGCGGCGGTTTTGGTCCCGAGGCTAGCATCTTAAACCTCGTCTTGCTGGCAATTTGGGGTGTGATTTTCTCCGTTTGGCTGCGCGGTGTGAGGTATCCCAACCCGGCGGCAGTTCAGCAGCAGCCGTCGCAGAATGGCAACTGGGCGACCAGGTGAAGGACAAGGGAAGAGTCGAAAAGTACAAGCCGGAAGCCTGCCCGCAGCAGCTCGTCAAAGAGATGAAAGCCACGAATGGGCATGTAACGGTTGGAGGCCCGCAGTAGTCAAACGGGGTTTCGGGGAGTTGCCTTTCCGACAGGTAGCGGCAGTTAGCCCAGAAAAGCCAAGTGCCGGATCGGGGGATTCGAGACCGAAAAGGAGGGTGCGGTCAAGTTGCCGAAAACGGCGATAACGCTCAAGTTCCTCCACAGAGCGGCGAACCAAGGACGCTTATGGATCGGCAGGGCAATTCTTGCAGGGTTCTGGTTCAGCCTCGCAGAATCGGCCGGGTCAGGCAGGTCGGGCCGCCGCTGCCATTG
>JASIKQ010000388.1 GCA_030049565.1 Candidatus Sulfotelmatobacter sp. | reverse complement strand
TTCCGCGACCTCGGCCGTGTGGGAGCGGCCGCTGCCCAGGATCGCTTGCTGAACAGTGTAACCTGGCACGAGATCGCCGCGATCGCCTAACATGCCGCTCAGAGAATTGTCGACGCCACTGAAAATGGAGAACGGCGATCCACTCTGCCAGAGCACAGTGCCGGAAAGTTCCCACCCATTGACAACTCTTTCGAGGCCCTTTGGCAAACCGGCACGAGGAAACAGATATTCGCCGTTGATTTTGAAAACCTTCGAACGGTCGTCATCCGAGGGGCCGTAATCGAAATAGCGGCCGCAATAGCAGGTATTTGTCAGATATGGTGATCCGCCGATGGGAGCGAAATCATTCAGTTCCTTGGACCATGTAAGGTTGGTCAGGAAAGAGAACCCATGCGTCACGCGCTTGGTGAGCGTGATTTGCGCGGCGTTGTAGTTGCTGTCGACTCCGGAATTGATAGAAGCGATGGAGCCGTAGTTCGGGTAAACCAGGCGCGACGACTCGTTGGCCAGCGTGGAGTTCGGAACGCCATTGGTGCTTCCTGGAATATAGATGGCTGGATTCAACTGGAGCAGGCCATTTTCCTGGTCCCCCGTCCCGCTGAGATGGTGTCCGTTGTTGCCCACGTAGGAAGCCCGCACCATCCAGTCGTTGTGGAATGCGTGCTCAGCCGTCAGATTCCAGGCGAGCACCATGGGCAAGCGGAAATGGCGATCAAAGATCTGACTGAAAGAGATACCGGACGTGGGAAAAGTTGCGTTCGGACCAGGATTGAGAGGCCCGAACTGCCCGGGGAACGGGCTCACGAGTGGCGGTGACGCGGTTCCATATGGATCCGCGAGGCTCACATTACTCAAGCTGACAATAGGCGCGAAGGGTGGAATGCCAACGACGTCCTCAAATGCAACCGTGTTTGGCGCCTCATAGTAATAGCCAATCCCTCCGCGAACACTGGTGTTGCCATTTTCCGTGACGCGATAGGCGAAGCCGAGCCGTGGCCCAAAATTTTTCGGATTGTTGAAAATGGAAGAGGCCGGGCATCCGGGATCGTGATGGCTGCCGCCAAACAGCATGTCGACGGGTGCATTAGGGAAACGTACCGACTTCGCGCCCGGAACGAAACAGGCAACTCGCCCTTCGCTGTCGGTGTAAGGGAAGAAAGGATCCCAACGCAGTCCGGCGCTTAATAGCAGCCGGGAATTGGTTTTCCAGTTGTCCTGCACGAACAGGCTTTCTCTATAACCTGTGAAATTCAGGTAAAGACCGCCGCCTTGGATAAACGAGCCCACATAGCCCAGTTCGAGGTCTGCCAGCGGGTTGCCAGTCAGACCCTCAAAGTCGAACACGCCACTCTCCTGGTATTGATTTCCCATGGGTAAGCGAACGCGCAGAATCTCGCCGCCAAATTGCAACTCATGTTTTCCCTTCATCCACGTCGCAATTTCACGCAGCGATTGGTCGCCGCGATTCCAGACTCCATACGGTACTCCAGGCAGATAAATGTCCCCGCCCACCGTCACGTTCAATACAGCCGCATTCCCGCCTCCGAGGTTTGGCGGCACCGCCATGTTCACCCCGGCATCCGCCATGCTGAAGGGAGCCGAGGAAAGGGTCGTACCATTCTCGCTGTTGTAGCCGAAGTAACTGCTCAACAAAAGCCTGGAGGAAATCGTATCGATATCGACGACGCTTACGTTTTTCAGCACGAGATGTTCGGCATCGGCGCGAAGTTCCAGAAGGTTCGTCGAAGGCGGAACGAAGACGGGATCGGTAAAGTTCATCTGGAAGTAATGAACACTCAGATGATGTTTCCCGATGTTGTAATCCACCTTACCTAAGTATTCATCCGTGTTCTGGATATCTGGCCCACCGTTAAAAAGAAGCTCGTCGTAGCTGCCAGGCACATTCGGCAGCGGTATATGGTTCAGCATGTAGGTGGCGACAGGGGTTACAGGAATTACGTTGTTGAGGTATGGATTCCCGGTGTTGGGATTTACCAACTGTCCGGCTGAGGCCGAGCATATTCCAGCGGTGAAGGTTCCGCCGGCACTTGTGCAGAAATCGCCAAAGTTTCCCGTGCGTTCAACTGCGTTGGGAACGGTGGCAATCTGACCGTTATTGGCAGTGCGGAATCGTGTTCCCTGGTAGCTCCCGAAGTAGAAGAGTTCGTTCTTGAGAATGGGACCGCCGATGCTCCCGCCGAACTGATTCTGCTTCAGCGGATTGACGTGCCCTGCTGAAAAGTAATCACTGGCATCGAGCGCCGAGTTCTGCAGAAATTCAAACAAGTCTCCGTGAATCTGGTTCGTACCTGATTTTGTGACAACATTTACTACGCCTCCGATCGCGTTTCCGTAGGCGGCGCTCATGTTGCCGGTGATCAGATTGAATTCCTGGAGAGCGTCGGGGTTGGGAAAAGGTACGTTGGTATTGATGTAAGTGTCGTTGGCATCGACACCATCCAACAGGTAATTGACGCCATTTGCGCCGCCTCCGTTCACTTTTGCGTACTGCTCGCTGGGGAAAACGCCCCCCTCGCAATTGGCCGCACAATAGTTCGAGGTTACGTTAGTGGTTCCGGGCGCTAAAAAGACCAACTCCTGCACATAGCGGCCGTTCAGCGGCAATTCCACGATCTCTTTCTGGTTGATCAACTGACCGACGGTGGCGGAGTCGGTGGTAACCAGCGACGAATTCGCGGTCACAACTACCTCTTGGGCAACCATGCCCACTTGCAGTTGGACGTTTAAGGCAGCCGCCTGATCGACAGAAAGGACGATGCCTTTCTGAACATAGCTCTTGTATCCGGCCATCGAGACCGTGATCTGATAAGTGCCTACCGGGAGGCTGGGAAAGAGATACTGCCCGTCAGATGTGCTTTTTTTTGTCTGGGTATACCCCGTACCGAGATCTCGAACAGTGACGGTGGCTCCCACCATAACCGCACCCGAGGGATCAGTGATAATCCCACTGAGCCGCGCAGTGGTGAACTGGGCCCAGACCGGCACGGTCGCAACCAAGACCAAAATGAGTCCGAGAAAGAAACACATCGGCCCTTGCGCTGGAAATAGGTCTCGACAATTTCTTTTCATATCGCCTCCTGACACCCGAATCTGCTTGCGTTTTCCATGTGTAATTACTGCCGGGCGTTGGCTTCAGGGCTTGGAAAAGAACTACCGTCCGCACTTTGCGATGGCGCGAAGTTACCGGTAGTGTGTTCGTTTGTCAACCATTTTGTTTGTTTGTGATCGATTTACCTTTCCGAGTTCACTTTTGCCGATACAAATCGGCCACGTCCCAATCCTGAGGGAAATCAGCCTTCGATTAAGCATAAATCCTCACATTTTCAACCACCCGGCTGATGACGCCATTGGGGCTGGGACGGTCCGGCGCCAAGTGCAAGCGTAAGGAGAAGAACAGACCAAGCAACTGACCGAACAGGATGTCGACTGGCGGACGACAATCATCCGGCACCGGGGTGCGAATGTCGGGCGAAAGATAGCGCTGTACCAGGCCATCCAGTGGCAGTCCGGAATGCCCGCCCACTGCGATCTGAGTTTTCACGAGTTGTTTCCTGGTAAGTTCCTGCAATAGATCTCTTTCATAGCGGGCAAGGTTTTCATCGCTCGAAAGAAACGTCACCAACAGTGTGGTTTTATCGAGAGCTGCCATGGGACCGTGCCTCAGTCCGAGGACTGACTCCGACATCGTCACCGTTCTGCCCGCGGTCAGTTCCAACACCTTCAAGCTGGATTCCACGGCTACGCCTTCAAGCGCGCCCGAGCCGAGAAAACAGACTCTCGCATAAGGCTGTGCCGCCAGAGCCGCGGCCGCGTCAGCGGCGCGTGGGAGGAAACTCTTTCCCGCTTCCACGAGCCTGCTGACTACAACTTCGTATTGCGAGAGATTATGGACATGAGCCATGCACTGGCCGAACACGACCATGTTCGAAAAGGAACTGGTCATGGCCAGACCCCGGTCGTTAACCGCATCGTCCAGGACGACGGT
>JASIKQ010000387.1 GCA_030049565.1 Candidatus Sulfotelmatobacter sp. | reverse complement strand
ACGCGCCGGTGAACGATCTTTTCGATGTTGCGCTGCTGCGATGGGCTCAGGTCGTGATCGAACAGTAGCAAATCCGCATCAACCGACGCGGCCGCACCGGCAATTTCCTCGAGTTTGCCAGAGCCGATCAGGGTTGCGGGATCGAGACGGTCGCGATGCTGCAAGACTTCTCCGGCGATGTTCGCGCCCGCGCTCTCCGCGAGCGCACGCAACTCGGCGAGGGATTCTTGCGCATCGAACTGAGGAATATTCGGTTTACTGCTTGCGGGCTTTCCGGCGCCGCCCGGTTTTGCGCTGTCGGCAGATGCCGCATCGCGGGCCGCATGGGCCTGAGCAGTAACGCTTGCGCTTCGCCCTCGGGTGCGAACATCGATGCCGACCAGAAAGGCGCGTTCGCGCGAGTCCGCAGGGCCGACTTCTTCTTTGCTGCCAGAAGAGAGGCGCCCGGTGAGGCGCTGGTAATCGCGAGTCTTCGTGAGATAAGAACTACGCAAACGGAGAACGCCCTATCCTTCAGTACTGGCCGCGCTCGCCGCAGAAGCGCTCGCAGGAGCCGCTGGAGTGGCGGCACTGCTGGCGGCCGCAGCCTTGCCGTCGGTATGCGCCGCGTGCGCCCCATGCGATACCGTGCGGCCCATGACCACGGTCGAGATGGCGTGTTTAAAAATCAATTGCTCTTGTCCGCTGGCCTCCAGGACAACGGAATACTTGTCGAACGATCGAATGCGGCCAGTCAACTTGACTCCGCTCAGCAGGTAAATCGTAATGGCCGTTCTCTCCTTGCGGGCCGTGTTCAGGAAGGAATCCTGAATATTCTGTGCCGGCTTGCTGCTTTCCATAGCCGATCTCCTTAAGTTCTTTGCACTGCGCCAAAGGATCTCGCCCTGCCCACATATTGTTCAGGGCAAGCTTCAAAATGACATGTTCGTTGCCTCCACCCGCAACGAACGGGGGATAATCCGCCTGCTTGAGGCCAGATTGCGTGAGGCTGCTCTTAGCAGGTAGCTGCGAGTACGATACGGCGTCCTCGCAGGCTTTTCAACCGCGAAGTTGCGAAAAGAACCTGCGTAAGTCTGCCATGCGGGAATTGCGCGCTTGGGACCGGCTGGGCTTAATGATATTGGCC
Source organism: Candidatus Sulfotelmatobacter sp. (assembly GCA_030049565.1). Taxonomy (GTDB): domain Bacteria; phylum Acidobacteriota; class Terriglobia; order Terriglobales; family Acidobacteriaceae; genus Sulfotelmatobacter. The sequence goes on along the minus strand of JASIKQ010000387.1, from coordinate 5,335 downwards.
GCCTTGTGTACAATCCCGGCGTAGACACTTTGAAAGCCCGTGTCCCCTTGATTCGGTTATGGTGCAAGTTTGATGTCGAGGCCGCAAGCCAGCTTGCGCGACTACAGGAGAAATCATGCCAACTTCCGCTATGCTCACCTTTCTCATCTTCCTGAACCCTTTAGTCCATCTGCCAGAGGGTTTCACGCCGACCTTTCAGATATTGCTTCGCTGGGTCCATTTTCTTGCCGGTATCACCTGGATTGGCCTTCTTTATTTCTTTAATCTGGTGAATGTTCCGCTCATGAAGGAACTCGACCCTGCGACTAAAGGTAAGGTGATGCCGCCGTTGATGACGCGAGCGCTATGGTGGTTTCGCATGTCAGCCGCGCTGACCGTTCTGGCCGGGCTGATCTATTGGGGCCAAGTCGTTGCCACCGACGCGCAGAACGGGCAGACGCAAGGATTTGCCGGCGCCTCGTCCGGTATGGCGATGGGCAGCTTTTTTTTGATCTGGACGATCGTCTGGGGCGTGCTTTACGCCTGCCTGCTGCCCGGCAAAGGAATCTTCGATAAGGGCGCGTTCATTGGGGTGGTCTATGCCGTCGTAGTTGCGGTGGCGGCATGGCTGTACCTGAGCCTGAACACCCACGGCTGGGAGAGCAATCGACTGCTGGCGATTGGCATTGGCGGCGGGATTGGCTGGGTGATGCTGCTGAATGTGTGGGGGGTAATCTGGCGCATACAGAAGCGCCTGATTCAATGGACCCGCGATAACGCCACCAACGGCACGCCCATGCCCGATAAGGCCAAAGCCATGGCGCGGCAGGCATTTCTGGTGAGCCGTGCTAATGCGTTCTTATCTGTTGCGCTGCTATTTTTTATGGGAGCGGCCAGCCACTACCCAATGTTTGGGAAGTAGAGAAATGCGCCAAATCAGAGCCGCAGCAAGTTTTTACACAACTAACGTTCTGGAAAAGGGTTGAAAAAAGTGTAGAATTTGAATTCTCCCATTGCTCCTAAGCCCAAAGTTTGTTCAGGAATGAAAAATCTCTGGAGGTAGAAAACATGAAGGCAGTCTTCGCTCCGCTCGTGCTTGCTGGCGCGCTGGCGCTGGCAGTCTCCGCCGGCTTCGCCCAGAATGGATTTCCCAACGTAATCAAATGGACTGAGGGCGCACCCAATGCCAGTTCCGAGATGAAGGACAGCGTCAAGATCGAAGGACTGAAAACCGATAATATTCACATCTTTGTCAGCCTGAACGAAATCAAAGAAACGGAATACAACCGGGTTTGGGTGCAGGTCTCAAATCACGGCACTACACCGATTAACTTTAATCCCCAGGCTGCAGTGCTCCTCAAAGGCGACAAATCGGTGAAGGCCGAGGCTGCTGATAAAGCCGCCGGTGCAATTCAGCGGTTTGGAGAGGCAAAATCACAAGAGCTGTCGTCGGCTCATTGCACCAATATGATTGCCACCGGATGCCAGCCGACTAATACGCAGATGCAGGCATCGAAGCAGGTTTTGGCCTCCGCGGGTACTGCTGCGGAATGGGTACGGCAGAACGGATTAAAAGAGAAAACGCTAGCCCCTGGCGACGAAGCTCAAGGCGCTATCGTTTTCAAGAAGGATAAAAAGGCCGCCGACTACATTTTGCACATCCCGGTGGGCGATCAGGTCTTCGAGTTTCCGCTGAGCGCTCAGAACAAATTTCCCTCTTACAACTATTAGGCTGCCCTGCATGGATGCCAGCGGGAAGCGGTTTACCGCTTCCCGCTAAACTTGGCATTGCCGACCTGGGAATGCTTCTCTCCGGCGCCACTCGCCCGGAAGAATTTCCACATAGAAAATCGCCATTTCGGTATAGAATCATTTCTTCGCTTGCGGAGGTGCGTATGCAGTTACGCCTCGCGCCCGTGTTTCTGATCTTGCTCGCCGTTCCTGTCCTAAGCCAGCACTCAACTACCGGCGGGCAAATGCAGCAGTGGGTCTGGTCGCGAGGTCAGATGATGAGACCCGATTCCGCGCCCGAGCTCGATCCGCGCGTGGCGCAGCTGGAAGCGATCCATCATGATGCAGCCGATCTCTCCACTTTGAGCACGTCCCTCGAATCTGACCTGCAGCAGCTGCAAAAGGGCAAGCTCGCGAAGGACCTGGGCGAAAAGCTCAAGAAAGTGGAAAAGCTCTCCAGGAAACTGCGGCAGGAACTGTCGCAGTAGGCAGTCTCAGGACGGAGTGGCACGGAAACGATCCCGGCTATAAGGACTCCCTCTGCCGATCGCCAATCCTCGCCTGGTGCGGCCTTCTCCCGAGTTTCCCAGTTTCGCTCAAAACAAAAGGCGGTCTCGAAATCGAGACCGCCTTGCCAGATTCCGCTGGCGCGGGTTGAAGCTGCCGGACCTTAGAAGTTGAACTTCGCCGTCAACTGAATCAGACGCGGTGAAGCGTCGCCACCCAGGAACGAACCCAGAATGCTGGTGGGCGGGTTCACTGTGTGGATGACCTGCTCGAAGGACGTGTTGCTTTCGTCGTTTACGGGCGATGCAAAGTTAGGATGGTTGAACAAGTTGAAGAACTGGACGCCCAATCCCAGCTTGGCGGTCTCCCAGTGCGGAATCTGCGTGTACTTCATTATGGTCATATCCGTGTCGAAGTAATGTGGCCCATAGAACTGATTTCGCAGTTGACCATACTCGCCCCCGGCGTATCCAGGACCCGTACCGGTCACGCCAGAGTTCGAGTACCCGAGTTGGGCCTGGCCGACGCCGTATGGCGAGCCAGTTGGATTGGTGGGGGACACTGTAGCAGGGTTAATGGCTGCCCCCGCTGCGATGTCCGGAAAATAGGACGCCGAAATGCAAGGAGTGATCCCGATGTCCAGGCTGCCACTGGGCCCCCTGCAAACTGGGTGTCCGCTGCCCGTGTAGTTAGCGTATACCGGGCCGCCAAAGCCGTTTGCATCCAGCGCACTAGCAGCTGCGCCGTTAATTGCTGTGTAAGGGAAGCCAGTCCGCCAGAAAACGGTTCCCGAGAGCTGCCAGCCCTTCAACGCAAGGGTCGGCCCCTTGGGAAGTTCATACACGTAGTTAGCGTTGATGGAATGCCGGGTATCGTAGTCGGAATTGCCATAGCTTGACCGGAGATTGGTATCGTTGGGCGGGCTCAGGATGCTGTTGCCAAAGCCATTGTCGATGAAGGGATTGAGCCCGCCGTTGGAAACCTCGTCAAGGCCATGGCCATACAGATAATTGCCCTGCAACTGCAACCCATGAGCGAAGCGGTGCTGAACGGTGATATTCAGTCCGTTGTAGCTGGAGATCGCGTTGGTCCGGATGTCAGTCACGGTCACAAAGCGGCCATCCGGCGGCGCGGCTGGCAGGCCGGGCCACCCATTCGGACACTCGGCACCGAAGCCCGTCGGGCAGAATCCATTGATGCCATTGAAGGAGTCGGTCAGGTGATATCCATGGCTGCCGACATAGTTCACGATAAGCGAGGTACTGTTCCCAAACTGCCTCTGGATCTCGAAATTCCACTCGGCAGTCTCTGGGGCCACGACATTGCCTATGGTAGTGAAACTCGGCGGCGTGAATAGGCCATTGGTAGCAGTCTCGAGTTGCGCGAGATTCTGGCCAGCCGCGAAACCTTTGACGAGCGCCGCGTTCGATCCCCTGGCGGTTGCGAAAGCGTTCCCTTCATTGGTCTCGGCTGGTGAGAGGTTGCCGACGGCGACGAACGTATTGTCCAGCGGCGTGTTCTCAATCAAGCTGTCGGCGACTGATCCCTGGAACGTATCCATGAAAATGCCGACGCCGCCGCGGAATACCGTGTTCTTAATAAATGAGGGTGACCAGGCAAAGCCGAAGCGCGGCTGCACGGCGACTTTCGTGAACGACGGCGTCATATTCGCCAAGTCGGTCGCGATCGCCTGGTTATAGGGTGCGTTGATGCCCTGCGCGGCCACGGAGGAGAAGGATCCATTGAGGCGCGCGAAGCAACTGGTATTGCAGATGGGAAGCTCGTTGTGGTCGAAGCGCAGAGCGACAGTCAGTTTAAGATCACTCCGCGGCTTCCATTCATCCTGCACGTACCATCCGAGCTGGTAGAGCTTGACCGGCTGGTCAAGAGAAGAAGGGAAAGCCTGCACCAGGATTCCCTGGGCACCGGTGGACGTACCGCCGGGATTGAACAAGCTCCCGAGGCCGAGTCCGAGGAGTTCCCCGCTGCTAAGGATGCCCATGTCATGGTCGCTGAGATCGTTGCGGTGGAAATATATTCCGGCCTTCAGCGTGTGCTTGCTGTTCAGGATGTAGGAGTAGTCATCCACTAACTGATACCCGGTAACGTTGCGCCCTTGCGGCCAGATGAAGTCCAAGCCGCCGACGGTCGTGAGCGAGCCGTCAAGCATAATGAGGGTTGTGGGGAAAGCCGCCAGCGACGCCTGCAAGTTTAACGGCCCGAAAATGGCCCGGTAGTACTGCATCGAGCCCACAAGGTTGTTGGCTGCCTTGAGACCCAGTGCACGATTCCAGCCAAACTGGCCCTGATACTCGGGCTGATAACTGGTGGAATTGAAGATCGGGTTCAGCGCATCGGTCGCCGTCGCCTGCGTTCCGATATCTTCCTGCAACCGGACAAACAGCTTGTCACTGTTGGTGAGGTTGAAATCGAACCGGCCGGAGGTGAGGTATTCGTGGGTGAAGTTGCCGACCGTGTTGTTGAAGTACAGGGTGCAGGGATTGGCACCCGAGCCGAATTTTGTTCCCGCTGTGCCATACGCGCCGCCTGGATCGGTAAACGTAGTGCCCTGACACCCGGATGTGTCGATTAAGCTGCTCGGGTTGCCGGGTACGGCAGTGGAGAGTCCAGGCGCATGGTTCCAGATGTTGAACGCCTGCTGGTAAAAGGGAAGCGAAGCGCTCATACCTACGGCGGGAGAGGTCAGGTTGTCCGCAATCGCGTTCTCGAAGGGTACTGTGGGCGCCAGAAGCGCCGTATTCTTCACCGGGATAACCACTCGCAGACCTTCATAGTTCCAGAAGAAGTACGCTTTGTTTTTCCAGATCGGCCCGCCAAACGAGGCGGCGTACTGGTTGGCGTTCACAAATCCACGCGGCTGATAAAGCGACGGATTGGAGTAGTCCGTGTTGAAATAGTCGTTGGCATTCATCACCCGGCCGTTCCACCAGTAGTTGGCATTGCCGTGCCAGTTGTTGGAACCGGACTTGGTGATGTAGTTGATGTTGGCACCAACGAACCCGCCGTACTGGCTGGAGTAACCATTGGTCACGACCGTGGCTTCCTGCACTTCGTTCTGGCCGAGCAGCAGGTTGGTCGCGCCGGAGTTGTTCAGGTT
>JASIKQ010000386.1 GCA_030049565.1 Candidatus Sulfotelmatobacter sp. | reverse complement strand
AGATATTCTCGCCACGCTCGATCAGCAACGCCGCGAGACGATGCTGCTGCTCTCCGGCCGCGACGAAGAGGATGGCGACTTCCGCTACGCACCCGATAAATGGAGCGCCAAGGAAGTTCTCGGCCACCTCTGCGATACCGAGCGTGTCTTCGCCTACCGCGCTTTGCGCATCTCGCGCGCTGACGCCACTCCGCTCGAAGGTTTCGAGCAGGATGACTACGTGCGCAATGGCCCGTTCGCCAGCCGTCCGCTGAGCGATCTGATCGAAGACTTCATCGCGGTGCGCCGCGCCACGCTCTCGTTGCTGCGCAATCTCGATGAAGCCGCATGGCTGCGCCGCGGCGTGGCCAGCAATAATGAAATTACGGTGCGGGCGCTCGCCTACATCATCGCGGGCCACGAACTGCATCATCGCCAGATTCTAGCGGAGAAGTATTTTGCCGCGATCGTGCGCTGAACTCCGCAACCTGCTCCGAGGTTAGGCCGTACAGCGGCGGCGAAGGCGCGTCGAGCAGCGCGAGATAAATGTAGATCTGGCCCCGATGGTGAATCTCATGCTCCACCATCGCGCGCAGCCATTTCCAGATCTTGATAGGAGCGCCCTCCGGCGTTCTGCACTCGCCGTTCAGGTCGGTCAGGCGAGAGATAACTTCCGCCGATTCTAGGTGCAGCGTTTCCATCAGTGCAATGATCTCGTCGTAGCCTGGTGCCAGCTCTCTGCCGCAGCCGGCATATCGGGTCGGCCTTCCCTGAACACTTTCCGCAAAAATATAGCGATTCGCCGTGGCGATGTGTCGAGCCAGGTCGCCCAGCGTGAATCGCCCCGCGCGAAATGACCAGTCGACTTTATCCGGGGGAATGCAGCGCACCACCCGCATCGTCCGCTGATGAACCTTGCCGAAGTAGTCGAGAAATACGCCAAGGTCTCTAATCTCCATGTTTTTTTCTCCGCGCAATGCAAGCGTCGCAGGCAACGCCTAGCCTACGTATTGATCAACTCCCAGATTCTCGCGAGGTGATGATCGTCGTGCTCGCCGACAAAGTACAAATGATCCACCAGTCGCATCGGCTGCTGCAAACGCGGATGCAGCAGCGAGCGAGTAAAGAGCGCAGGCTCAAGTTTCCCTACGCGATCCAGCAAACGCATCCGCTCCAAACGAAAGCCGGCCAGAATGTCACGCAAATCCCGGGCATTGTGCTTCGCTTCATCAGTCTTGCGGTTGGTAAGATCCGCAACGGTCAGGGTGTTTCCATCCTCCAGAAAGTCGCCCACTCGCGCCCGCCAGAGCGGTTCGAGATCAAGCAGATGCCCGGCATGCTCCTGTGCTGACCACTTGTCCTCCGGCTTGCGGATCAGCACCTCGCGCGATACGCCGCGCAGCATCTCTTCCAGTCGTGCGGGGCTACCGCGCAGGCGGACACAAAGGTTGGGGCACTGCTCGACTGGGAACGTGAACTCGAATTTTCTTTCAAACCACGCTGGGACTTGGCTCATCGCGAATCGGCCGCCCTATATACTATGCAGAAGCCGTGCGGGAAGATTCGAGAACTTATGACGACGCGGTCATTAACTGAACTGCTTCATGGACAAGGCTCTCACGCCGATCCCCTGGCGTGCATCGAAGATCTTTCCTGCGAATCGGCGGGCAAACATATAGAAGGATTCCAGCACTCGATCGCCGGCCTCGTCTTCCACATGAATTACTGGATGGATTACGAACTGCGCCGTATCCGCGGCCAGAAGCCGAGATATCCCAAGCACAATTCTGAAAGTTTCCCGGGCGAGCCATCACAGAACCCTCACGAGTGGGACGAACTACGGAACCGCTTCGCCGATCTGTTATCGGCTTTCACTGCACTTGCCAATTCCTCTCCCAAGGAAATGCGGCGCCAGATCGAAAGCGTGCATGAAGGCGACAAAAAAGTCGCGGGAACGCTGGAAGCAGTAATCACGCAAATGGTCGCCCACAACAGCTATCACACCGGCCAAATTGCCATGATGCGCCGCCTGCTCAACGCCTGGCCGCCGCGAACCGGCGGAGATACATGGTGAGCGCCAAGCATCGTCACTACATCGGAGGATGATTGCGCCGCTCGCTACCACCGGCGATAACGATCCCCGATGCCTTGTCATTCTGAGCGAAGCGTGAGCGCAAGCGAGCGCGCGTAGAAGAATCCCCACAGTCTCCTCGCTTTTGAGTTCGTCATCCGCGCGGCCACCCGGCAAGGTATCCTGAAAGCTGATGCCTCCCATGCTTTCCGACTCCACCATACTCAAGCACATCGCCCGCCAGCCGAAACGCTCGGCCGGATTCAAGCAACTCGTGCGCGAACTCGGCCTGAATGGCGACGAGCGGAAGGAACTCGAGGCCCATCTCGACAAATTAGTCGCCCGTGGAGAGCTGCTTCAAATCAATTCCGACCGCTATGCCCTGCCGCAACCCGCAGCCGATAAAAACCTCGTCGCCGGACGCCTCACTATGCACCGCGACGGCTTCGGCTTCGTCATTCCCGATGTAAGCTCGTTGCCTCTATCGCTGAAGTCGCGCATCAGCGGCGATATCTTCATCCCTCCTCATCTCATTGGCAACGCCATGCACGGCGACCGCGTGCTAATGGATATCACCTCCGTTCGTCCCGACGGCCGCGCCGAAGGGCGCATCGTGCGGCCGCTTACGCGAGCGCATCCCACGGTCGTTGGAATATTTCATTACGGCAGCAGGCACAACTACGTCACTCCCATCGACACGAAAATTACGCAAGAGATCATCATTCCGCGCGGAATGGAGTATCCGCAGGCGACTGCCGAGTCTACTGCTCACTCAGCGCCCGTTGTGATTAAGCCTTCTTCTCAATCACGGAAAACACAGAGGCCACAGACAAAAACGTCGGTTGACCGCGTTCTCGGCGACGAGTCTGTGCGCCGGCAAAGCTGGGACAAGCTCGATGGCGTGGTGGTCGACGTTGAAATCACCGACTGGCCCACGGCCACGCAAAGCCCGCGCGGGCGTGTCATCGAAATTCTCGGGTGTGCCGACGACTTCGGGGTCGACGTCGAAATCACCATTCGCAAATTTCACCTGCCGCATCATTTTCCACCGGCCGTTCTGGAAGAGGCGCAGAACATCCCGGCCGTCATTCCGGCCGCCGAAGTTCGCCGCCGCCACGACTTCCGCGCTTTGCCCATCGTCACCATCGACGGCGAGACCGCCCGCGACTTCGACGACGCGGTCACGGTTCGCCGTCTCGACACTGGTAACTTCCAGTTGCAGGTTCACATTGCCGACGTCGCGCACTACGTTACGGCTGAATCGGCGCTCGATCAGGAAGCCCGTCTACGTGGCACCAGCGTGTATTTCCCCGACCGCGCCGTGCCCATGCTGCCGCTGGAGTTGTCGACCGATATTTGCAGCCTGCGCCCGCACCTCGACCGCCTCGTGCTCTCGTGCGTCATGGAGATTGACCATCAAGGCGAAATGGTCGGATATGAGCTCAGCGAGGGCGTGATTCGCTCTGCCGAGCGCATGACCTACACCGCCGTCAACGCCATCCTCGAAGGCGATCCCGCTACGCGCGAGCGCTATGCTCCACTCGTGCCGGCATTCGAACTCATGCGCGATCTCGCGCTCATTCTCAACCGCAAACGCCAGCGCCGCGGCTCCATCGACTTCGATCTCCCTGAACCAGTCATCGAGTTTGACGAATTCGGCTTGATGAAGAGCATCATGCGCTCGGAGCGCAATATCGCGCATCGTCTGATCGAAGAATTTATGCTCGCGGCCAACGAATGCGTGGCGCAGCATCTGGAGTCGAATCGCGTCGCCTCGCTCTATCGAATCCACGAAAAGCCCGATACCAGGCGCGTTTACGACTTCGAAGTAATTGCTGCGACCTTCGGATATTCGCT
>JASIKQ010000385.1 GCA_030049565.1 Candidatus Sulfotelmatobacter sp. | reverse complement strand
TGGTGGCGGGCTGGGCCATGTGGCTGATACGAAGATAGCTGCGGAGTTATCAGCCATCCTCTACTCCAGAGCTCTCGCGCATACTTCTTCAGCGTTTCTTCCTGGTCGGCGATAGCTCTTGCGCGAAGAACTCGGCAGCCATTTCGGCCACTTGCTTATGCACAGCTTCGCGATCGACTCCGGGGTTGTCCACGCAGAATTGGGGTAGCTGCTTCTTCCCCTTCTCGGTGCAATCATCCAGAAAGGTATAATGGCCGACTCCGCCGGGAAGAATCGTCAGTTTTGCTCCCGGAATATTTGCCGCGAAGTATTGCGCATTGTCGGCAGGAGGAGCGATAGCATCAGACGCCCCAGCGACAATCTCAACCGGAATGTTAATTTTGTGCAAGCTTTCCGGCGTAAACGCGCGAGCGACCGCCGGTGCGACCGCAAATACGGCTCGGATGCGCGGGTCGCGATAAGAATCACCGGAGTGTTGCAAAGCTTGTTGCACCTCCGGTCGCTGCTTGATCGCTTTGAATCTCTCCATCATGTCCGGCATCTCGGGGATACTACAAGCGCTCTTTTGTTCGTCGCACCACGCTAGAATCCGGCCGAAGTCGGTACGCGCCCCAGCCAGCTCCATCATTGTGTATCCGCCAAACGAAAACCCGGCAGCGCCGATATGACTCGAATCAATTTGGGGCCCAAAGCGGAGATCATCGAGCATGTCGCCAATGACGGTGGAAATGTCCTTTGCTCGCTCCCAGCCTTCGATAAAGCCTTCGGTGGTGTATCCGGTGACGGCATTGTTTCCGGGATGGTTTACCGCTGCCACGATGTAACCGCGCGCTGCCAGATAAGTGCCAAGCCACGCCATCTGAAGCGCGCTGCCTCCGGTTCCATGCGAGAGCGCAATAAGTGGATATTTTCCGAATGACGGCGCAAGAGTGGCGTCCTTGGCGGCGCGGCCCGCGTAGAACAGTGGAGCGTCCGGTGGGCCGATATATTGCCCCGTCTCTCCAGCGCTCGATTCTGCGGGATACCATACGATACCGCTTAACGTGTGATCCTTGGAGCCGCGCCAGTTGTATGGTTCGGGCGCATGAAATTGCCGCAGACTGAATCCGACAGGATGCAGGACTACTTCTTCTTTTTTCTCCTTCTTGGACGCTGTCGAAAAAACTGCGAGAACTATTACGGTAACGGTCAGAATTGAACGCCGATTCAACATGCGAGTCTTGCCTACTTTTATTTTAGTTTCGAAGGCAGCGCTTCTCTTACCCCGCCCATACAAACGCGTCGAAGACTCTCTTTGAATCGAAATTCAGTCGGCGATAGAGAGCGACGGCCCCTGCATTGGCCTCGGTCACGGTCAGAGAGAGCATGGAAAATCCGCGCTTGGTCAGATTCATCGTGCTTGCTGCCATCAGGGACTCGCCCACACCGCGGCCGCGGTATTCAGGCAGGACGCAGACTTGGGTGACGTGGCCGACGTCGCCGCGGACACGGGAACACAAAATCAAGCCAATCAAATTTTTCGCTCTGCGATCGACGGCGGCATAGGAAGACTCGATGTCGAACAAGCCGCATCCGGGAAAACGCACGATGTTGTTCAGAAAACGCAGCGAGCCGGCGAGCGTGTGGTATTGATCGTTGATTTGCGCATCAACGTGGCCGCGGTAGGCCGCGGTGATTACCGCAGCAGCGGGCTGGTAATCGGCCTCGGTCCAGCGGCGGATTTCGACTTCGGGATGCAGAACAGGAGGTTTCGATACAGAGCCTCGAAGGTTAAGTACCATAAAGAGTCGCTGGTGGCGCTGGAAGCCTTGGTCGAGGAATGGACGGGCGACGCTGCCTGCCTGGTGCGCGAGCAACTGCGCTTCCACGCGGTGAATGCCGGGAGATTGTTGCAGGGTCTCGATCACATGCGTCAGCAGTTTGATTTCGACTTCGCGGGCGTTAGGAAGGCGATCGCCATTCGCCACGAACAAGTCGCCAACCACTCCCTTGCTGCCTTCATAGACAAAAAAGCTGTAGCCGAAGATGCGGCCGCGATCGATGGCGGCGTATCCGGGAAGAATCTTGGCGTCGACGTAGCGCAGGATCATCTCTGCCGATCCGCTGTAGTCCCAGGAGAGCATGCTGGCCCACACTCGCGTCTCATCTTCGAGCAGGGGGCGCAAATCAACTGAGGAAAAATGCCTGAGGTCGAGAATCTCCACGGAACTCCTGCAAGTCAACCAATCCAGCGGCCGGACTCATTGATAGCGGCAGAACTCCGAGTTTAGTGGGTTCGAGCGCACGAGGCAAACTCGTGGAACAAGCCTCTGCAACATTCTTGCTAGCGTGCAGAGTTGCCGCTTGCGGCCGCAATCCAGTAGTAATCCACGTGCTGCGGGGCGAAGCGACCGAGATAGGAGACGCGGCGGCCGGGCACGAGCCCGGCAATTTCCGACTGTGAATTTTCGGGGGCGACTAACAAATGCTCTTGTGCCGGAATCTGGCCCCAATCGTAATTGAATAGTGACTGATTGCGATAGAAAGTAAGGCCGTATTCCAGTTCGCGGCTGACGTGATAGATGGCGAGCGGCAAGGGATGAGATTCCATGGAAGCGATTTCCACTGCCAGCGGACGCGCTGAGAGCGATTGGTCGAGGCCGGGCGAGCCCAATTTCAATACTGCTCCCACGGTGAACAGGATCGGGATCAGAGTGACGAAGCGCAGCATACGTAATCCCGCGGTGCTTACCAGCGTGAGCGCGATTCCGGCGCAGAGGATGAATGCGACTGCCAGAGCCACAAACATCGGACGCCCGCCGGGCAGGCGATGTTGCTCAACGAGGTAAGCGATGAGTAAGCCGGGAATGATTGGCGCGGCGGCGACGAATGCATGAAGTATCGCCAGCCACCTGGCGATGGGGTGCGGGCTGCGGGCTTCCAGATGGCGCTGGAGATAAACCGCCAGCAATAGCGCGCCGGCCGGAACTGCCGGGACGATGTAGCCGGGCAGCTTCGATTGCGAGATCGAGAAGAAGATTAGGGGAACCAGCAGCCAGCAGGCGGCAAAGCTTCCGAGTCGGTCTTTAATGTTGATATTGGAACTGGCACCGAATTTTGCGCGCACAGTTCGGGCCAGTTCAACCGCAGCCGCTACCACAAACACCGCCCAGGGAATCAACGCCAACGCCGCGACCGGCA
>JASIKQ010000384.1 GCA_030049565.1 Candidatus Sulfotelmatobacter sp. | reverse complement strand
ACTTGCAGAGATCGCCTACATGGATGACTTCATCGCCCAGGACGGAAACTCCGCCGAACAAGTTGGCAATGGTTTGCTGCGCGCCGAAGCCGATGGCCAGTCCGCCAATGCCGACGCCAGCCAGGGCGGTCGTCAAGTTGACGCCCAAAATGCCCAGGACCGAAAACAAAGCAACCAGAAAGACGGTTGCCTTGATGATGCGTTCGCCGAGCAGAATGAGCGAACCGGTGCCGCCGTGGCCCAGGGCCAGGGCACGATTGCGCAGCCGGCGCAGGAACCAGAGGATCGCGCGCCATAGAATCCAGGCTCCGCCAATGATGACCGCGACCGTAGTGACCTGGTTGTAATAGTGGCGCGGCAGCAGAGGCATGCCGAGGTAAGCGGCCGTAATTCGGTGAATCGTGGTCGCCAGCAGCAGCCATAGCGGAGCCGAGAGCGAACGCGACTGTTCCAGATCTCCGTCGCCGCGCCGGCGCGCCCACCAGCGCAGGGGGAGCTGAAGAACCAGCAGAACGATCCATGCGGCCGCGGCTGCGACAGGAACCAATACAATGAGCGCTAGCAACTGCCACAGCGCCAGGCCGCCGAGCTGGTGCTTTACCATCCACGCGGGCAATTTCGTTTCGACCTGCCGCGCTTCCACCTGATCGTAGAGCTCGGGAATTCTTGAAAGAGTGTCCGCGGAAATCAGCCAGATTTTTCCAGCATTCGGATCATTGACTCGAACCAGTTCTAGTTCATCCTCCACATCGCCGGATGCCATCGTGCCTAGTTTCTGGCGGTCAAGCGGGACATCCTCTTGCGGCGTGCCTTCTGGCTGGCGGCTGGGGCGCAAGTTGCCGGCGAACGAGCGGTCCATCGCAACCTTTAACTTCATCGCCAGAGTGTCTCCTTCGCTCTGGCGGCGCGAAGCGCTCATCTGGAGATATTGGGCGGCGAGGGTGTAGTTACCGGATTGTGCGGCTTGCAGGAATCCGAAGACGGCGCCATAGGGCGTGTCGCGGCCCAAAGAGTCCGTGGAGCCCTTGGGCGTGCTGCTCGAGGAGCCGGAAGATTGCAGAATCTGGCTTAACGCACCCTGGGCGAAAGCCGGCGCGCATAATGCCGCGACCACAACGCCCAGCGCCAGTTTTGTGAAGAAATTGCGCATGGTTCAATCATGCCCGCGATGTACGAGCAGCCGCGATCAGACCGCGACCGGTCATGAAAGTTCATTCTATCGGAAGCGATTCGGGGAAAAAGCCAGGTTGGAAAAGTCTGGCTGAGAAAGCCAGGTTGAAAAAGTCTGGTTAACCCCTTCGCGGCCGAGAACGGTGGCCAAGGTTCTGAGAAATCCGGACGTTACTTCCAGGCACCCACAGGAACATCCCTGTGCGGTTGCGCCTTATTGCCCCACAGTACGCGCTCATGTTTGGTTATTTCCAGGGACCAGTTTGGTTTGATTGGTATCGTCATCTTCGTTCCAAGAGGCGCTCGTTCGAACCGGTCAGCATACGCTTGAAAGTGATAATCCCGAAGACGGGGAAAATTCCAGTCCTGATATATACCGATGGGCAATAACAGCAGCAACCCGGCCGCGAAATGGCGCAATGCACGAGAAGGCGCCTCGCGAATAGCCATCCAAAGCAAGGCCGCCACAAATGCCAGCATCGGCAGGAAGTAGTAGCGATTGCCGCCGCCAGGGAAGCAAAGCCATTGCCACTGAGGGGCCGGACCGACCAGGGGACGAGCCAGAGACATGGCAAACACAATTGAGGTGAAGACTATAAAAATCTTTAATTCGGTTGGGGCATAACGGAGCGCAAACCAGAGGACCGCTAAGCCGACTACTGTAGCGACCACCGCAAAAAGGAAAGCAGATTCCGATTGGATGATCCACTTTTGAGAGTTCATTCCCAGTAAAGAAGAAGAGAAAACCTGGCGGCCAAGAATGATGAAGAATCGTTCTAGGCTAACGCCCAGCTCGGCTTGCCGGCGCTCGCCCAGGTGCAAAAGCATCGTAAGGCCCTGAATCATAGCGCCCGGAATAAGAAGCGCAAGCGTCGCGACCTGCCACCTCTGTTGACGCTTCCACCACAAAACACCAGCGAAAGGAACAAGCACGATGCCCATTGGGCCGTTGAGGGAAATTAGCGCAAGCACAACCCCATCAAAGATCCGCCATCCCCAGGTTCTTGGCGGGAGAGCGATCAGCACCAGGAAAGCCAGCAGGCCAAGGTGCCACTGCAAGGTCGTAATATTGGCATCAATTTCCTGCGTGTTGGGAAAAGCGAGGTATAGGAAACCCGCCAGCAACCTGATCGGCAAGCCTATGCCGGAGAAACGTGACGAGAGGAACAGGTTCACCGGCAGAATTTGAATCGCGATGGCGCCTAAATTCATGATGAGTGGGGCCGCCGAAAAGGGGAAAAGTTGGGCGAGCAGGGCTATCAAACGGGTGAGCGTGTGCAGGTAACCGAAAGCCGGCAATAGTAAAGAACGCAGGCCGTAGTCGTAGGCGTCGGGAAACCATACGCGGCCGTCCTCGGCCAAGAATTGTGCGTTAAACAGAGCGTCAGGGCGGCGAGTTAAGACGATCAGAAACCCGATCACAAAAATCGCCAGATGGAAGCCGGTCCCCTTCAAAACCTGCGCCGAACCGGTCGTGTGGCCGTGCTGTTGCACCCCGTGTCTAAAGACAAGGTCTCCCACTGGCAGCGGCCTCTCGGCTCTGAGGGCACCGTAGGAACTCCCAAAACGCGTGTCATCGGCAGGTTGCCACGCTGCGCGGGCATAGTGTATACGAGAAAGGACTGAAACGCCTAGTCCGCGCGGGAAGTGCGCGATTCGTTGGAGCGCTTGTCCTCCCGTGTGTGAAGTTCAATGGCAAACGGGAACACGACCTGCCAAGTTGCCAGCCGCTTCTTGCATCTGCCTTATGGCCCAGATTGCTGATCGACGCAAACCCAGGCGTCAATCGCCTCGCCAGCCCCGCGAGAAAACCAGAAAACGGGTGCGGCGCGATCAGGACAGCGCGCTCACCCATACAGTTTTTCATCTCGGGATTTTCGTTATTGCCTTTGTGATTGTGTGCTCCCGGCGGCCGGATGTGATCCTCAATCCCCAGTTTTATGCCGAGGACGGCGCGTACTGGTTCGCCCAAGCCTATCAGTTTGGCTGGCATTCGCTGCTGATAACCCAATCCAGTTATCTGCACACGCTCACCAGAATTGTGGCGCTGCTGACGTTATTGTTTCCGTTTTCCTACGCGCCGTTGATCATGAATCTCTCGGCCATCACGGTCCAGATCTTGCCGGTCAACGTGTTGCTTTCCTCGCGCTTCGCCGATATAGGCCTTCGCACCCGACTGCTGGTGAGTTTCGTATACCTGGCGCTCCCCAACAGCTTTGAGACCAGCAGCAATATCACGAACCTCTTTTGGCGGCTGACAATATTGGCGTTCCTGCTTCTGATCGCACGCGAGCCAGATACGTTGGCATGGAAAATCTTTGATGCCATCGTGCTCGTGCTGACTTCTATTGACGGCCCAATCGGTATCCTCCTGGTACCTGTGGCCGCAGCGCTTTGGTGGAAGCGGCGGCATAAGTGGCAGACGGCGACGCTTTGGTTGCTGGCTCCGGGCGCCTTGCTTCAGGCCATAACCGGCCTTCTGCATCTGCAAACGCGGCAGCCGCCGCACCTGAATCTGGCAGGTCACGTTGTGGTCAATGGAGGGCCAAACGGGGCCACCTTTGGGCGGCTCATCAGCATTCTTGGAAGGCAGATATTTTTTTCTTCCGTGCTTGGCCTCACGGCCCAAAGATGGGTTGCGCGAGCCCCAGGCACATTTGTTCTCGATGCCGCCGCAGCCGCACTGGGCTTAGGCCTGCTCCTTTATGCGCTGCGTGCCGGGCCGCTCGAACTGAAGCTCGGCATCCTGTTTGCCCTTGGCGTGCTGACTCTGAGCCTGTGGCATCCGCTTGTCGGCACGGCGGACCGTGGACAATGGGACTGGTTGTGTATACCCAGCTTCGGCAATCGCTATTTTTTCCTGCCCATGTTGGCGTTCCTTGCGGCGCTACTGTGGCTGGCCACTCAATCAGCGTCTCGCCGGGAGATTCGCTACCTCGCGATTGCATTGCTGTTATTGCTGCCCGTCGGCATCTGTGAGGATTGGTCGTATGGGCGGTTCATCGATTTCCACTTTCAGAAATATGCCGAGAGGTTTGAGAGTGCTCCTTCAGGAAGCAAAGTGACAATTCCGATTAATCCCGATTGGAGAATGGAGCTGACGAAACGCTAGTTGCTGGCAAATCCGGCGCGCTCGGTCTCTGCGCTCGGGACAAGGCAGAGTTCCAAGTTCCTGACGAAGGATTGGCCGCCGAAAAACTCCCGATGTGTGGACTTTATTTATTAACCATCTAATAGAAGCTGGAGGATAAGTTTGCGGAAGAAGTCTAGGCCTGCACGACGCGCAGTTGCCAGAGTTGAAGCTGGTCGGCAACGAAGCAGGCAGCCGAACGAATCTGATCTTGACTGGCGCGCGGAGCTTCCCGCGAGTTTGAGTTTTCTGTCGAAGTGGTCTTCAGCTCACTCCTACGCGCTCCTTTCTGCAGTAACAATTCTGAGTCTGATTCCTTTTTCCGGCAAGGCATTTCACCTTGACGATAGCCTCTTCCTGTTCGCCGCTAAGCAGATCGTAAAACATCCGCTCGATCCTTATGGATTTCAGATTGTTTGGAATAAGACTCTGGAACGAATGTCTGACGTAACCAAGAATCCCCCGCTCACTTGCTACTACGCAGCTTTGGTCGGGCGGGTCGCAGGATGGTCGGAGAGAGCCTTTCACCTGGCATTTCTTCTGCCCGCACTCGGCCTGGTCCTCGGGACATACCGTCTGGCGCAGCGATGCACCCGCTTCCCTTTGCTGGCCGCGTTGGCCACTCTATTTACTCCAGGTGTGCTGGTTTCAGCAACCAGCATTATGTGCGACACGATGATGGTGGCATTGTGGGTTTGGGCGGCGATTCTCTGGGCGGAAGGACTCGAACCGTTGAAGCCAACGTATCTGCTCGCTTCGAGTTTGCTGCTCGCGGCAAGTGCGCTGACCAAGTATTTCGGATTGGCCCTGATTCCGCTGCTAGTGGTCTATTCATTAGTCCGTTTGCGCCGGTTCGGATGGTGGGCGGCCTACCTCGTGATTCCGGTCCTGAGTCTGGTTGGCTATGAAATCTGGACGGCGGGACTCTATGGTCAGGGCCTGATCTCGGATGCAGCGGAGTTCGCCGGTTCTCAACGGGAGTTTCAACAAGGCTCGACGATGGCACATGGGCTTGTCAGCCTGAGCTTCGCTGGGGGCTGCGCGTTGACCGCGTTAACTTTCGCGCCGCTGCTCTGGTCGCGAAAGCAGATTCTGGCTGGCATTTTCGCCAGCGGATTCGGTGCTGCGGCGCTTACTTTCAACTGGGTTGACTTTGGTGCTCGGGTGGGAGGGCGAGTGGCGGCTCAGTCTATCAGCGATCATTGGCTCCTCATTTTGTTTCAGTTGACGCTGTGCATTACCGCGGGCGTTTCCGTCTTGGCGTTGGCAATCGCCGATGTGTGGACGCATAAGAAAGATGCAGCATCCTGGTTGCTGGCAATGTGGGTGGCGGGAACGTGGATTTTTGCCGGG
>JASIKQ010000383.1 GCA_030049565.1 Candidatus Sulfotelmatobacter sp. | reverse complement strand
TTCCGGGTTTCTGGATTATTTGCGAATCGAAAAAGGATTGGCGCCGCAGTCCATCGCTGCTTACTGCACCGATATCGGCCAGTTTGCTGACTTCCTGGAAAAGCACAAACGTGTGCTGCTGAGCGCCCGACGCACAGATGTCCGTGATTTCTTACAGCAGCTTTTTTCGTGCGAGGTCGATGGGCGCAGCGTAGCGCGGAAACTCTCGGCCTTGCGTCATCTTTATCGATACCTGCTTTTGGATAAGAAGATAGATCATGATCCCACGCTGAATATCGAATCTCCACGACAGTGGAAGGTTTTGCCGAAGGCATTGGCTCGCGATGAGATGGAAGCCACGCTCGCCGCTCCAGGAACGCTGCACAGCTCTTCAGCGCACAAGAATGCTGATGCGCTCGCCTCGCGTGATCGGGCAATGCTGGAAGTTTTTTACGCCGGAGCGTTGCGCGTGTCGGAAATCATCAACGCGAAACTTGAAGATCTCAAACTCGAAAGTGGTTACATGTTGGTTCGCGGCAAAGGAGACAAGGAGCGCATCGTGCCGCTGGGAAAGTCAGCGCAGACTGCACTCAGTGAATATCTGAGGCGATCGCGCCCAGTGCTGGCGGCAGCGAAGGGAAGTCAGCGCTCGACGGCGACAGCACTTGCCGGCAGAAATTCTCCACTGATTTTTATCGCGCGCGGAGGGCGCAAGCTGACGCGACAGCGGGTTTGGCAAATGGTGCGAGCCGCTTCCGCAATGTCGGGACGAAGTGGATCTCCGCATATGCTACGCCATTCTTGCGCCACGCACATGGTAGAGAACGGAGCTGACTTGCGCACAGTGCAGACGATTCTCGGGCACGCCGACATTTCGACTACGCAGGTGTATACGCACTTGGCGCTCGATCGCCTCAGAAGCGTTTATCAGAAGCATCATCCTCGGGCGAGAGCGAGATAGGGGATTGACGATTGCTGATTTTTGATTGTTGATTGGCACCGCCTAGCTGGCCGACCTTTACAATCGGCAATCGGCCAATCAGCAATTCATGCAATGACTAAGGCGACCACTACCGTCGGCAAAGGTGTTGCGAATTTTCTCCGTCATCTGCGGGAGCGCAATGCCTCAGTTCACACGATCAAGGCCTACAGCCATGACCTCGCGCTTTTTGCAGGGTACGCCGGTTCGCGAGGCTGGAAAGCAATCGACCACATTACCGTGCGCGGATTTCTCGCTCAACTTTACGAGCGAGGTTTGAGTAAGACTTCGGTAGCCCGCGCTTTGGCGGGTGTGCGGTCGCTGTACCGCTGGCTAGGGCAAGAAGGGATCGTCGCCCAGAACCCCGCGAAGCTGGTCGCCACGCCCAGACTTCCAAAGAAGCTTCCGCGGGTGCCGACGATTGAAGAGATAAACTCGGTGATCGACGGCTCCATGCCCGAAGTCGCAGCGTTCCCCGAACGGGACCGGCTCATTTTCGAGTTGCTCTACGGATGCGGCATCCGCAATTCAGAACTCACCGCCATCAATCTCGACGATATTCGCGTGAGCGCTGAAGCCATTCTTATCCGCGGCAAGGGAAAAAAAGAACGTTACGCTCCTTTCGGAGATTCGGCGAAAGCGGCCCTGAAGGCGTATTTGCCGGAGCGCGCAAAAACTTTGTCCGATTCAAAAAAGCATTCGCCCGCACTGTTAATCAACCGGCGCGGCGGGCGACTGACAACGCGCAGCGTCGGCCGCATCGTTAAGAAAATTGCTGTAGCGAAAGGCTTATCTCCCGATGTTCACCCGCATACTCTGCGCCATGCTTTTGGGACCCATATGCTGGAGGAAGGCGCCGACCTGCGCGCGATTCAGGAATTGCTTGGCCACGAACGATTGGCCACGACGCAACGCTACACGCAGTTGTCGATGAAGCATGTGTTGCAGGTGTATGACCAGACGCACCCAAGAGCGAAATAAGCGGAAGTCGTTCACATTGCTTTCGAACCAAGCAGCGGGGCAGAACTGTCTACTACAGCCGGCAAGCCTGGCCTGAGCAGGGCCGAAGAGGCAGGCGCCATGCACCGCCTCAATCGAGCCTATTGCTGTGCTTGTCGCAATTGTTCCCACATTTCGCCCACGCATGACCTCAGACGCGCCGTGTGCTTTTCGTACGCCTCTTCTGATGCCTCGTTCTCAGGCGGAGGAACAATCGGATCTCCGAACATCATCTTCAGCGGGGCGAATTTTTGAAATGGTTTGTTCCGTGGCCAGGCCTCATGGAACCCATCAATCGCCACCGGCACGATGGGGACCTGCATGTGAATCGACAAGATCGCCGCACCTTTCTTGAAAGTTCGTGGCGTGCCGTCGATCGACCTCTCGCCTTCGGGATAAAGGACCAGCGCTCGCCCCTGCCGCAGCCCGAAGACTCCGGCTCGCATGGCGGGAACCAGATTGGCATCCGGATCCACCACGATGACGCGCAGCGAGCGCGCCAACCGAAACATGAATCCTTCGCCGAAAATCTCGCTGGTGCCGATAGCGAATACTTTCTTGAATACCGATTGCGGCAAAACGCTACCGAGAATGAGAGGGTCGAGAAAGCTTTGATGATTCGAGCAGATAATGTAAGGGCCATTTGCAGGCAGCTTTTCGATTCCGCTTACCTTCAAATCGAAACGGTCAAGAGCGATAACTTGAATGAGCCGCGAAATCAGGTACCAGAACGTGGCACTGATAGGCTGCCGCCGCACGAGGGCAATAACTTCGGAAGGCTCGGGTTCTTCCGCCAGAATAGCCTTCCACCCGGCAAACGGGGTACGTTCTGGACCTTTCGCTCCCGCCTTTGCGCTTTGCAAAACTGCATCGACCAGGTCGCGAACGGTGTAGAACTCAACAAGCTGAGATTGCTGCAGATTCCCGCCAAGCTCGCGCTCGATGCGGCTTAACACCTCAATGCGCTGCATGGAATCGAGCCCCAGATCGAGTTCAAGATTGTATGAGGGTCGGATCGTGACCCCGGCACGCGATGACTGCCGCAAAATCTTTAGCGCCTGCTGCACTTCCAGTCGACCGAGCCAGGCTTTTTCTTCGGAAGTCAGAGGTTTTTCTTGTGGCAAAGCGGTGTCATCAGCCAGCTTGCTTCCTTGATTTCTCTTTACTCGACTTTCCACTTCAAAGCGCTTGATCTTGCGCGTGGTCGTCCGGGGCAAATCTTCCTGCCATATTTCGTAACTGCCGATTCGTTTGGGGGAAGCGATTTGCTGCGACAAACCCTCAATATCAAAGCGGATGACCTCTTTCGCATTCACGATTTTCTTCTGCCGCAGCATGTCGAAGTTGGGCACAATGACGGCGTGCAGGCGATCGCCGCCTTCCCCGGGCTTGCCTTCGATCCCGATCACCGCCAGTTCTTTGATGTAAGGCGACTTCAGGTAATGAGCTTCCACTTCTTCGGGATAAATGTTTTTGCCATTGCTGAGGACGATAACTTCCTTCTTGCGCCCGGTGAGAAACAGGTTGCTGTGCGCATCGAAATAGCCAAGATCACCGGTGTAAAGCCAGCCCTCCCGGATTGCCTCCGCGGTTGCGTCTGGACGATTCCAGTAGCCCTTCATCACCACCGCACCACGCAAGACAACTTCGCCAGCTTCTGGGCCGCCATCTTCTTGCGATTGCGGGGCGACGATCTTCGCTTCCACTCCCTTCATGGCCTTGCCTACCGATCCGATCACATTGTTCGTCGGAGAATTGGCAAATACGGCAGCGGTGGTTTCGGTGAGTCCATAGGCTTGCAGGATGTCGATGCCGAGAGCATGGAAATCGCGCGCGATCTCGGGATCAAAGCGCGACCCTCCAGTGACGAGATAGCGCATCTTTTTGCCGAGTGTGGCATGCACTTTGCCGAAGAAGATGTGTCCAGCGTTGATTCCCACCCTGCGCAGTGCACGGTTGAAACTCATGAGGCTGTTGAAAAGCTTCTCCACGATTGCGCCGCGTTTTTTAACTTCCTCGAAAATGCGTTGATGAATCAGATAGAAAAATTGCGGCACCACCGCGAAAGCAGTGATATTCCGCTCTCGCAAAGCGCGTAGAAGCTCGGTTGTGTTGATCGTTTCCAGATACACCACGCGCGAGGCCTTCACCAGCGGCAGAAGCAGATTGGCCATTTGCGCCAGCACGTGAAACATGGGCAGAACACCGAGCACGGCATCGCTCGGACCAATGTCTACCCAGTTGAATACGGCTTCCACTTCGCCCAGAAAATTAGCGTGGGTCAGCATCACGCCCTTGGGATCGGCAGTGGTTCCGGAGGTGTAGAGCAAAGAAGCAACATCGTCGCCGGAAGACAGTACGGGGTGAAAACTACCCGATCCCGCCGCGAAAATCTCCCTGAGAGTTGCTAGCCAACCATTCCGGGCACGGTTATCTTGCTCGGGTTGCGGATCCATGAGAATAAGGCCCACCGCGAGCTGCGAAACCGCCTCTCGCGCCACCGGCGCATGTTTCGCATCGCAAAACAGCGCCGACGCTCCGCTATCCTCGAGCAGCGTGGTGAGTTGATCGGTGTGCAGCGCGGTGTCGAGGGGAACCACGACGCATCCCGCGGCAATGGTGCCCAAGTATGCGGCTACCCAGCGCGGGCTGTTGTCGGCCAGAATGCCAAGGCGTGCGCCGCGCTCGAAACCCTTCTCGCCGATCCAGTGTCCGACCGATTCGGCCATGCGGCGCAGCTCGGCATAGGTGCAGCTTTCAAGGTGATCGTGGCCCTGGAGTTCAAGTGCAACGTTATTTGGCCAGCGCTCGGCGCATTCTACAAAACGGTCGTAGAAAGTGGGCATGATTGGTCGGGAATATACATGAAAGTCCGGCTTCCCCGCCGAGATCACAGAGCGCGTCAGGACTTGAATCATCCCAGGTTGAGCCCTCTATCACTCGGAGTTGCTTTCGCATGTGCCAGCTTCAATTCCTGCGCATCTAATTATGCTAGGCTAAAAGAGTTAATCTTGGGCAGTTCCCGCCCTCTGAAGGATTTCACAGTTTGATCAACACTCTATTTGGCAAGATCTTTGGGACGAAGAACGAGCGCTTCGTCAAAAGCATGAGGCCCAAAGTCGCGGCTATTAACGCTCTCGAGCCGCAGCTGCAGAAGCTCACCGATGACGAGCTGCGCGCCAAGACCGAAGAATTCCGGCAGCGCATTCAGCAGCGGTTGAGCCGGGTAAATGGTAATACG
>JASIKQ010000382.1 GCA_030049565.1 Candidatus Sulfotelmatobacter sp. | reverse complement strand
CCGGCCATGCGCGCCTGTTCGAGTTCGCGCCGCTTACGCCGAATGAACGCCTCTTCGATTTCGTCAGCCGAAGTAGAAACCATCCGTGGAGGACGTCTGCCATTCCCGTCGCCGCCCAGATCACCTAACTCGGGAGTTTGGCCCGCGCCAACGCCTACCGGGGGCGCAGGAGCCACTGGCCGCTCGAGAATCTGCATGAGGTACAGATAGCGAACCGTGTCTTCCTGGAAGCGCTGCAACATCGCTTCAAACATCTCGAACGATTCTCTCTTGTACTCGACCAGAGGATCGTGCTGGCCGTAGCCGCGCAGGCCGATGCCTTCCTTCAGGTGGTCCATGCTGAGGAGATGATCTTTCCATTGAGAATCCAGCACGCTCAGCATGATCATGCGCTCGTGATGCCGCATCGACTGCGGACCGATCAGCTTTTCTTTTGCCTCGTAACGCTCTTTCAGTTTCTCGAAAATCGCGTCCCCAAGTTCCTGCCGGTTCAATGTCTCGGCTTTCACTCCTTCAGCTACGAAATCGACTCCGAAGCGCGTAAACACCGCGTCTTTCAAGCCCTTGATATTCCAGTCGTCAACGTGACCCTTAGACGGACAGAATTCATCCATCAGGTCGCCGAGAATTGCCGAAACATAGTCTTCGAGGATCAGATCTTTCTGATCCATTCCTTCAAGCAAGCGGCGGCGTAAACCGTAAACAGCCTCGCGCTGCTTGTTCATCACGTCGTCGTATTCGAGCAGATGTTTGCGCGATTCGAAATGCTGGGCCTCGACCGTCTCCTGACAGGTCTCGACACGCCGGCTGATCATCTTGGACTCGATAGGAACTCCTTCTTCCATCCCCAAGCGCTCCAGCAGTTTCGAGATCCACTCTCTGGCGAAGATGCGCATGAGATCATCTTCAAGCGCGAGATAGAAGCGAGACGAGCCTGGATCTCCCTGGCGGCCGGCTCGTCCGCGAAGTTGATTGTCAATGCGTCGCGACTCGTGGCGCTCGGTGCCGAGAATGTGCAAGCCTCCAACGGAGATCACTTCATCGTGTTCCTTATCTGTCTGCGCCTTGTAGCGGTTGAAGGCTTCAGTCCACTTCTCGGTGGGCACGGTGTACTCATTGCCGTTGTAATAGAAGACGGAAATTGTGCCGTCTTCCTGCGGCCCCTCAATTTTTCCTTGCGCGACGCGCAATTGCTGAGCGATTCCCTTCTTCACCATCTCCTGCTTGGCCATGAATTCGGGATTCCCGCCCAGCAAAATATCGGTGCCGCGGCCAGCCATGTTGGTGGCTATAGTGATTGCGCCCTTGCGCCCGGCCTGCGCCACGATTTCGGCTTCGCGCTCGTGGAACTTGGCATTGAGCACGACGTGATTCTTGATACCTTTCTTTTTCAGCAACTGATCGATGCGCTCAGATTTTTCAACCGAGGTTGTGCCCACCAATACTGGTTGACCCTTCGCGCTCAGCTGCTGAATCTCATCCGCCACGGCGAAATATTTTTCTTTTTCGGTGCGGTAGACGACATCAGGGTTTTCCAGTCGCCGCATCGGCTTATTGGTGGGAATGACCATGACGTCGAGCTTGTAAATCTTGTCGAACTCGGCCGCTTCCGTCTCCGCCGTGCCGGTCATGCCAGCGAGTTTCTTGAACATGCGGAAATAATTTTGGAACGTGATAGTCGCCAGCGTCTGGTTCTCGCGCTCGATCTTGACGTTTTCTTTGGCCTCAATCGCCTGATGCAAACCATCGGACCAGCGCCGGCCCGGCATCATGCGCCCGGTGAATTCGTCGACGATAACCACCTCGCCGTCCTTGATGACATATTCAACATCGCGGCGATAAAGCGCATGCGCCTTGACAGCAGTTTCGACGTGGTGTTTGAGCGGCCAATTCTCAGGATCGGCGATGTTGCCGATACCGAGCAGTTGCTCTACCTTCTCCCAGCCTTCATCGGTGACGGTAATGTTGCGATGCTTTTCATCGACTACATAGTCGCCCGTGAGCTGCGCGGGTTCGCCGGGAGGGCCTTCGATTTCCTCGCCCTTTTCGAGCTTGGGAATGATGCGGTTGACGCGGTAGTACTTGTCGGTCGATTCCTCGCTGGCGCCGGAAATAATCAAGGGCGTGCGAGCCTCATCGATCAAAATGGAATCGACTTCATCCACGATGGCGTAGTTGTGTCCTCGCTGCACGCAATCTTTCAAATCGAACTTCATGTTGTCGCGCAGGTAGTCGAAGCCGAATTCGTTGTTGGTGCCGTAGGTAACATCGGCGGCATAGGCGGCGCGGCGCTCGTCGTCGTCTAGATCGTGAACGATCACGCCAACCGTCAAGCCGAGAAAGCGATACAGTTTGCCCATCCATTCGGAGTCGCGTTTGGCTAGATAATCGTTCACCGTCACCACGTGAACCCCGCGACCGCTGAGCGCGTTCAAATAAACCGGCAACGTGGCCACCAGCGTCTTGCCTTCGCCGGTCTTCATTTCCGAAATCATGCCCATGTGCAGAACGATGCCGCCAATCAACTGCACGTCGAAGTGGCGCATGTTGAGCACGCGCCGTCCCGCCTCGCGCACCACGGCAAAGGCTTCGACGAGGATCTCATCGAGCGCTTCCTGTAACGCGTCGTACTGCTCTTTCTCTATTTGCTTCTGGCG
>JASIKQ010000381.1 GCA_030049565.1 Candidatus Sulfotelmatobacter sp. | reverse complement strand
ATGCCGTCGCCGTTCACGTCCCCGATCGCGACTCCCTGGGCGGCGTAACCACCTGAAGTGTAAACTACGGGCGACTGAAAGGTGCCGTTGCCGTTGCCCAGCAGCACGCTCACCACGCCGATACCCGATGCCGTGAAGCAGTCGCTGCTGCTTTGGCACCAGCTTGTAACAACCAGATCCAAAGTGCCGCCGCCAGTCAGGTCCGCGACTGCAACGCCATAGGTCCTAAACCCACCCGAGCTGTAACTCACAGGCGCCTGGAAGGTGCCGTCGCCATTACCCAGCAGCACGCTCACTTCACCATCGCAGTTGCTGCCGCTCTGGCAGATGTTGGAGACGACCAAATCCGGATAGCCGTCGCCATTCAGGTCCGCGATCGCGACTCCATATGGAGACTCCCCGCCCGAGCTGTAACTCACGGCCTTCGCAAAGCTCACCGGTGCCTTCGTGGCGGGCTGCACCCCCATTCTCGCGGCTGGCGTTTGAGCATTGGAAAGCGCACTCGGTTTGTTGACGAGGGCAGCAGGATTCGATTGTGCGAATACCAGCACACTGGTGAGAGCGGCAAGCAAACAGCTGAGGATGAGCAGAAGAAAACGCGGAAATCGCATGGCAGTCCTCCGTAAAGAACTTTCAAAGGCAAGGCCCGAGAATCGCGTGGATGGAGACCCTTCTCCGAAAACCCAACAATGCTAGGAGCATCGCCCCGGACTGTCAATGATCTACGTCAGTACTTCACGTTGAATTCGTTCCTCGGCGTATTACAAACGTACGCGGAAGTACATTACCGTTTGTTGACGCAAAATGCCTGATAACAGCAGTTACGCTCAACCCCAGCGGCGGGATGCCTTGCTCTAGACTGTGCCACCCCGTCAGATACCCGTCGTGTCTCGTCGAAATAGCACCATTGGGCCATTCCGCCAAAGATTGCGCCGTCCTAATGTGTAGCGGCTGGCGGCGGGCACGCAGGAAGAGGCGGTGACCCTTTTGAGGCCCAATGTCTGTTCTCTCGCCGCCAGTCAAAATCTTCGTTCCCATATGCGTCAAGAAAAGTCCGCATTTCTGCTCTGGGTCAATAGTGCTGACGCCTTGTTAACAACAGTTGTCTTGAAAATGCGTTACTGCTCGGGGCTAGGGAGGTCGTAATGAAAGACGTATACGCCGTTCTCCACCAAAAAGAGATCGATCTTGCGCGGGTACGCGAAGAGATCAAAGCGCTCCGTTTCGCCATTCCCTTGCTTGCCGAAGACTCGGTTCACGTCCCCGATGTGACCGATCGATTCTCGACCTCCTCTCGACAAGAAAGCTATTCAGGACCAGCACCGGGAAGATTTCAGGACACGTGATAAAGTGAGCGGTTGATGATCGTGCCTGTTCCAACACTCTATTACGGTGACCGCATGATCCGAAACATAATCGTAACGGGTCAGAATCAGACACGCTCGGCAAATACCACCTGAGTCCAGCCGTGCATCTTCCGAAAGGACATGACCTCTGAGTACTCCCAATCACCTACGTTTGTAATCGGCCGCAGGGCCTCCAGAGCAAGGTAAGATCATGACAGTTTCTGAGTCAGGTTAACTCAATGGAGCAAAGACCGGAAAGCTCTGTCGAAACCCTGATACACGTGCGCGTGTGGGGGATGGACGCGGACGCTCGCCCGTTCTTTCAGAACGCGGTTGCCAACAAGATCAGCCGCGAAGGTGCTCGGCTATTAGGCATCAACTGTCTCCTGAAGGCCGGGGACATTATCGGCATACAGCACGGCCAAAGAAAGGCCCGATTCAAAGTGGTGTGGGTAACCGACGCAGGAACCCTACGAAAGATTGAAGCCGGTGTGCAGATGTTGCAGGGCCAAGAGAGCCCTTGGCAGGAAATGGCGGACCCGGAAACGCTCACGTTTGCCCCAGGAAAAATCAAGAGGCGATTTGTCCGACACAAAATCCAGTTTCCTGTCCAGATCGGTTTTACGGATACGCAGCGTGCGCGCATGAATGTGAACGCGACAGACATTGGCGGTCGCGGCTGTTATATTGAGACCCTGCTCCCTCTACCACTCGGCACGCAGGGTACTATTACTTTCTGGATGGACGAGGACAAGGTGCAGACCACTGCGGTGGTTAGGGCCAGTGACCCTGGGGTCGGGATGGGCATCGAGTTTACCTCGCTAGACAATTTTGTTCAGGAACGGTTGCAGCAATTTCTCGACAAGATGGATACATCATTGCGGCAAGATGCGGATGGGAGCGGCATCGACAAGGCGACACCCCAACCCGGCGACGAAGCGGGCATCGCACAGACCTAACTGCCGCTGACGACACAATCGGATCACCTGTAACTACATTACAAGCTTCCCTTGGCGCTCGATCCGAACCCCGTTCTATGCGAGGAAGAATTCCATCCTCCCACTCCGGAGTAAAGCTCGGAAACTGAAGAGGCACGCTTTAGAATCGCGTGCCCCTTTACTGCCCTTGCCGAAGGCCTAGGCTGCTTTCTTCGCCCGGATCTTGGCCCATCGTGCCCGCTGTGTTGCCGCGATCTTTTTTCGGACGGCTGCTGACATCGTGCGCTTCTTGGGCAAGCTGACTGCGGCTTGGTTGGGTTCACTTTTCGCCCATCGCGCTTTTTGGGCCGCTGCTATCCTTGCTCTTCCGGTGGCTGATATCTTGTGACGAGTTCCATCGTGACTTCCGTAGGCCTCGCCGAACGCCACTAGCGCTGCCTTAATCCCTTGAAGTTGTCTCGTCAGCCGCTCATGTTCTGTCTTCAAATGCTGTACTATCCCAGAGTCATTTGCCATTTCGGTTTGAGTTCCCCCTCGCGGGGAATTGTATCAGGGCGATAGGCCCAAGCCGCCGCACTTTCCTAGAGAGCGGCCCCCGCTCGTTTGCTTTAACTACTCAGTGGAACGTACTCAACTGCGCCGGTATCGGGGTCGAGAATTTCTTCTGCCGGAAACCAGTAAATTTCCTCGTTACCATACTCATCGACATAGGAATAACCGATCTCCACCGTGCCCAAGTCCTCGCCTTGGGGCAAAGCGAACGAAGCGTAGGTGAGGTGCAAACCGGCCGCCTGCACCATTTTCTTGTTGGTCTTGTATTTCTTGACGGGAATCTCTCCTTTAGTGTCGTGCACGACGTGGAAGTCGGCAATCTTACCGCCCTTACTATCAACGGATGCGGTGTAGTGTCCCTTTTTGTCGATGTCGTGGTGCCCGTCAGTCTTGAGCTTGCCGGCGACCAATCGTTTGCCATCGTGATGGTTTTGCTTCTTAACTGCTACTGCGAAGGCAACCGTGCCAATTGCCAACAGGGTGAACATAATAACGACGGCGGTGAGGACACGATCCTTGTTCATATCAGTCTCCGTTTGACAGCGATTTTGAACCCGAGCGTAGCATGGATGCGTCTCAGTCAGATGGGGTTGGCTGTCGAAACACATTCCTGTTTTGGTGGTTCGCCCAAGCTTACTGGCGATAACAGGCGTGGCCGTTGAAAAACTAAATTTCCAAAAAGTGCTCGAAAAACTTCGCGCTAGGGTATGGCCCCTGTCTTATGCTGCTTGTGGGTACTGACCATCGGCGACATCCAGTAAAGCGACAGCCAATAAAGCCATCAATTCATCGAGCGTCGCGATATCGAAGTCTCGCATCGAGCTGGCATACTTCAGCCGGTCACGGACGGATTGGCGAGGATTGAACAGCTTAAGTCGAATGTCGTGGTCTTGAGTCCATCGTTGCAGAGACACAAGCATCCCTAGTCCCCCGCCCGCGATGGCAGAAACTTCGGAGAGATCGAGCACAATGATGCGGGCATCTGTTTGCGAAGCGACCGCTTTGCGTAAGTTGAAAGCAGCTTCGTCCTGGACAATTCGGCCTTCGCACTCAATGACAGCGATGTCGCCAATGTTTTCAATAAGGACATTCAGCATATTCTTCTGCCGCCTTGGACGGTTCTGTAAGAGCACGCATCGTGCCATTGACTGGCACCTTGCATTTGTGTTGACTAAGCGCCGGTTTGGTTCAATAAACTAATAAACTGAGGCTTTCTGGGGAAGGAAGCATGAAAATTTTCTCTACAGCAAATACTGTATCCCCTGTATCAGACAGTCGCCGGGCGTTGCGAACCGTTTTCCCGTTGATCGTAGGCTCTCCGCTGTCATCTGGGTTTACCCGAAGTTTCAAACGGTAGCACTTGGCAAAGTCTGTAATCATTGCCGATATTTCCCTGTGCGGAATTCTTTGCCCGAGGCGGCCAACTGTCGGGACTCGGATTTTTCTCCGTCGGTCTCTGCGGCGGGCAGGGGAACGAATACATACGAACTACCGACACGTCCTAGGACTTCGGGGCCTCTTCTACAAGTGAAGCGGTCCCAAGAAATTTCGCGACCCAGCGGGTCGATCCAGCCAAAGCGAACCATTTTGTTGAAAGTGGCCTGACTAGAAATTTTTAATGTTTGTAGCTCATCATTGGTCATGTCTAACTCTTGTACGTTTCGCGGACATGTTGCACCAAATGCTTTGCGTTTTTAGCTAAGAAAGTTCTGTCTCGCCCGGCAAGTTGCCTCAAAACTCATCGGCAGACAAGCATTAGTGCACTTGGATTAGTGCACTTGGAGATTGTGGCGGTGGGGATTTCCGATAAACTTACGTTGCGCCACAAACCGGGCAACCCTCCTCCCCTATGCTCGGGGCGTAATTGAAGGAGGAAAAACAAATGCGTCGAATCACAACGCTAGTAGTGTGTACGTTAGCTCTGACCCTTTGTGTAGGGGCTGCGTTCGCAGCAAGTACCACCTACACCGACACGATGAAAGTCGATTATTTCATCAACAACGACACCAGCGGTGCCCCGTATGCGTATTTGCAACTGACCAACACCGGGTTCTCGGGGGG
>JASIKQ010000380.1 GCA_030049565.1 Candidatus Sulfotelmatobacter sp. | reverse complement strand
AGCAAAGATTCGCAGATCGATTTGAGTCCACCAGCCGATGACGCCAAGGCGCATCCGAAAAGTTCGCAAGCGGTAGCCGATGCGGAGGCGAAGGCTTCCGACAACGGCGTCAGCGAGTTTCATACCTGGGATCCGCACCAGGCGGCGAAGAATGTCGAGGTGGGCGACTTCTATTTCCGGCGCAAGAACTACCGTGCCGCCGAAAACCGATATCGCGAAGCGCTGCGCTACAAAGATAATGATGCGATTGCGACCATCCGGTTGGCAGTTTGTCTGGAAAAGTTGGGGATTCTGGACGAGGCGCTGGTCGAATACCAGAACTACCTGAACATTCTGCCGCACGGCCACGACGCTTCAGAGGCGGAGAAGGCGATCGCGCGCATAAAAGCAGAGGCGACAAGCGGGCCACAATAACGCCTGGCCGACGTCGAATAAAATCAGTGCTAGCGTCGGGATGCAGCCGATGCGCCGCCGGGTTTGGAGTTGCGCACTCTGCGGGAGCGAGAATTTCGGCGTGAATCCGATCTGGATCCGCTCACCTTGCTCTCCGTCTCTTCTCCTAAGATCAGATTTGAAGGCCACTTGGGGCCGGAGCGCCTCTTGCCCCTGGTTCGCTCCGCCTGGACGATGATCGCCTCCAGGGCATCCATGCAGGAATAAAACATTTGCGTGCGCAGCTCACCGGAAACGCCGCCTCGGATGAGCAGCATCGCCGTGCCATGCATTAGCGACCACAGCGAGAGCATGAGGCGCGTGTGGCTGCGGGGAGTTCCTCCCAGACGCTGCGTCAGGCACTGGCGCATTAGATTGAAGGAAGGCCAGGGCTCGTGCAGAGACGGCGGCTGGGCGAAGCCGTCGAAGAGCACTTCGTAGGCATGAGGGTGCTGGAGGGCGAACTCCAGATAGCGTTCGCAGGCTTGATCGAGGGAACGTGTGCGGCCGAGGGCAGCGAACAATTCCAGCCGCGTGCGAAGCCGGACGGCGCGGAGAATGTCATCGCGGTCGTGGTAGCGCTCGTAGACCGTGGGAGTAGTGGTACCGGCGGCGCCGGCGACTCCGCGCATGGTGAGCGATTTTTCGCCTCCCCGCGCCCACAGCCGGCAGGCAGCATCCAGAATGCGCTGTTCGAGTTGAGGATCAGGTTGTCTGGGCAAAGGGCCCTCCACGCCCTGAATGTTTTAACAGCGTATAACTAACGCGGCAGAGCGATTTTGAACATAGCGGAACAGCAAGGGCCCTAGAATCGCGCGCTCGCATGGCGGCACGCGCCTCGTTCTCGGTTATTTCTCCGCACGCACGAATTCCCCGGTGGAAGCATTGATCGCAGCCGTCAGTTTGGCGACGTCCCGCGAGTTGCCGTAGATCACGTGCCAAATCAGCTGGTTGGTATTGTGGTTCCAGTCGCAGATGTAAATCACCGGTGTCTCCGGATCTTTTTCCAGTACCTTGTCGCCACCATGTTTTTGCGCCTCAGCAAACGCCTGATCGGAATCGATCTTTAGGAATGCGGGATCGAACACCTGGGTGGAGGCATTGCTGGGATTGTAGACGTCCTCATTTCCGGGGGAAACGCCGCGCGAGGGAGCGTCGGGCAAGTTGCTGCCCGACCAGATATAAGGCTTCACCCCCCGTTGCATAGCGGAGGCGAAGCTGACTCGCCAGATGGTTGCCTTGCCGTCGTGGCCGTTGTCTTCGCTGGTGGGGGTTGACTCGATGCGAAAGGGTTTGACATCGGCGGCATAGCTGCGTGCGGCGATATAGACCTTGTAGAAAGCGGCTCTCCCGGTAAGTGACTCGGGAGCTTTGGGCTCGGGCTTGGTTTCGGGCGGCTTCTGCGGACTGGAGGTGCAGCCAACTAAGAGCGCAACCATAACCAGCATGGCTGCCAATGCCGCCCGATAGGCTCTATGCTGACGACAACAGATTCGCCCCAGCTTTGGTTGCTTCGAATCACCAATTGCAATGGTTCGAGCGCTAACGATACGGTTACGTCGCTGCGGCGCAAAGTCCCGCATGCTCATTGGCGTCCTTCCCTGTTATAACTGGCGTGCATTAATTGCCGGGCAATATTCTACCTGAAGCGCGCGACTGAGGAGAGTCCTGGTGGATTCCCAATTGGAACAACTGATGCTGGCTCTCGAATCGGCTGTCGCCGGCATGTCGAAGGAGCAACAGGGCTGGCATATCCCCGGCAAGTGGTGTGCGGCTGAGATTCTGGAGCACCTCTATCTAACCTATACCGGAACCATTCATGGATTGGAAAGGGTATTGGCATTGGGCAAACCTCTGGCCACGCGTGCATCGCTGCGGCAACGAATGCGCATATTTGTGGTCATCCGATTAGGCTACATGCCGGAAGGCCGCAAATCGCCTGCCCTGGCACTGCCAAAAGGGCTCGATCGAGAGATGGTGCAGCGCGATATGGCGGCGAAAATGGCAATCATGGATGCGATCATCGCCAAATGCGAAGCACGCTTTGGACGACGGGTACCGTTACTGGACCACCCGATTCTTGGGCCGTTAACTGGGTCACAGTGGAGAAGGCTTCATCTCGTGCACGGCAAGCATCATCGCAAACAGATACTGCTCTTACGCAAGATGCTGTAGCGCGCGCTGGCATTGCACTGATCAGGGTGGCGGCAACTTTCGTGTTCTGCGAGAAGCTGTTAGGATGGATCGTGAGTTAAGATTGCAGTTCTTTTTTGGTGCGAGTGGGGACGTAGTTCAGTTGGTTAGAACGCTGCCCTGTCACGGCAGAGGCCGCGGGTTCGAGTCCCGTCGTCCCCGCCATCTTTCAAGCTCTTACAAACGCCGCCCTCGAGGGAATAGGCTCGGAAGGGTTCGTTAAGGAAATTCGAGCCTTTTTTGCTGCCCCTTCTCCCTTCCCACAATTATCTCCACAACCTTGGTTTGGGGCAGCGCACACCGCGTTGATCCGAACGTGCCGATCGAAGATGTGGCCGGAGCCGTGAAGGATCCATCCGGTAGGGAAAGGTGAGGCACGTCGGGTTGTCGGAAGCCGGTAGGTCGCGATGAAAACTTTTGGACTTGGCTAGCGTCGGGCACCTTCAATCTCATCGACTACACGATCGAAATGGTATACCTTCCGCAAGCCCTCGAGGAGTGCGCGGCTGTCAACCGCGATCGCCCGATTCTGCGCCGCATCGTAGCCGTAATCCCCGCCCAGTGAAAAAATGTTCCCATCAAAGATCAACCCCACGATGCTCGCATCCTTGTTAATTAACGGACTACCGGAGTTGCCGCCGATAATGTCATTGGTTGTCGCCAGATTCATAGGCGTGGAAAGATTCAAAACACTTTTCGCGTTCAACCAGCTCTCCGGCAATTTATACGGCGGAGCGCCGGTTGCTCTCTGGTACAAGCCTCCCATGGTCGTGTAAGGTTCGACAAACTTGCCTTCGGCGTTCTCGAAGCCCTTTACTGCTCCGTAGTTCAGCCGGGCGGTGAACGTGGCATCAGGAGCCACGCCTGTTCCGTAAATGGCAAAGCGAGCTTTCGCAATGCGCTCGGCGGCCGCTCGCGTCGGTGCTTCCACCTGCGCCTCGTACTCCTTGCGTTCAGCGAGAAGATCGCCATTGATGGACTTTGCGAAGCGAAGCATTGGATCGTCGGACGCTTTGATTGCCTCCTCTCCACCCTTGTACAACTGCTCGCGAACCTTGGGATCTTCGAGCCGCGTACCGTTCACCAGCCGGTGCGCCAACTCTTCCGGCGATTCGTCACCCAGCATCTTCCGCACAAACGGATCGTCGGTACCCAGGTCGCGCCGAATATGAGAAAACAGAAATGCAAGGTTGAGTTCCTCGACCTCTTTGTAAATTGGGACCGGGGCAGACAACGCCTGCTGCACGTGCACGAGAGCCTGATCGGTATACTCGGGCAGGCGCTCTGTATTGGGCTTCGTTCGTTCCGAGGCAGCACGCACCAGTGTGACTGCATAACCCAGCAGACCAGCGCGGAAAGAACGACTTCCCAGCGTTGCATTTTGCCAGTAGAGCTGTTTGCGTAACTCCTGAATTTTTGCGATATCGTCCCACGCTGAAACATCCCCCGCCAGCTTTGGATCTGCAGCCGTGGCGGCGCGCAGCTTCTGCTCGTCCTGCACCTTGATTCCAAAAAAATGAGGATCGAGCAGCGCCTCCTCTCGTCCAAACAAAACCTTAAAGCTGTTTTCAATGAAAAATAAATCCTCTTTCCCCTCGCGTGCTTGCTGGGGGCCGCGCGTGACAAAATCTTCCAGCTCACCGCGATATTCGGCAATGTCCGGCACGCGAGCCGGAAAAACGGTATCGCGCTCAAATTCCAGTTGAGCGACCGTTAACTGGCGGCTGGTGCCACCGGGGTTTCCAGATACAAACACCAGCTCGCCATCAGTCGAACCATTCGCGCTCCATTTAAGATAGTCGTGACTGGCGACCGGTTTGCTTCCCTCATACGCGCGCAGAAGGCCAATATCGAAATCGAATCTGGGAAAATTGAAATTGTCGGGATCGCCGCCGAACTGTGCCACGGCATACTCCGGTGCAAACACCAGCCGCACATCGGTGTATCGCTTGTAGCGGTACAAATCGTAGATGCCGCCATAGTAAAGCGACACGATGTCGCAGCGAACGCTGGGGTCCGAACCGCAGCTCTGTTGCAATTCTGCTTCTTTGGCGTGCAGCGCCTTGTTAGCGGCATCGCCCGTCTTGCCGGCGGTTGCGCCCTGCACCTCAGCGGTCACATCGCGGATCTCAACCAGTTGATCGAGTTCAAAGTCAGGGCATTTCCGTTCCTCAGCCGCCGTCTTCGCGATGAAGCCTTCTTCAACAAAGTTGTCCTTCGCTGTAGACAGCTGTTCCACACAATCGACGACGCAGTGATGGTTCGTCATCACCAACCCACCGGGAGAAATGAACGATGCCGAGCAGCCGCCCGCGATACGCAAAGACGACAAGCGTACATGATCAAGCCATGCCTGGGACGGCGTAAAGCCGTAGTTCTCCCCTACCTTCTGTGAGGGAAAATTGTTGAAGGTCCACATGCCCTCATCGGCGTACATGGATCGCCCAAGAGCGAGACACGCGATCAGCAAACCAGCGAGTAGGATCGATCGCTTCGATTGAACTTTTGTCATGAGTGCATTCCTTTTAACGTAAGCCTGCAGGACTTTATACTCCCTCCAACCCGAATATGCGAATATTCTATGGGATGGCTGACATGATATCTCTCTCCATCACTCATTGCCCGGGCTTCTGAGGGTAAAGGACTGGCGCCGAAAGGAATGCGGCGTTCCGGTTTGTTTCCGGAACGCCGCCTGACTGCAATTCGGACTGAGAAGCCCGATTTCGATTACATTCCCGCGCCTGCTGTCCGAGCCAGCGGAGCGGGTTGTAAAGCCTGTGCGTTATGGGTGAAGTACACGCGGTAAGAGCGATGGATTCCATACATGACTGGGAAGGCCACGAGAGCTGTTTGCCAGCCCAGGTGGTGGCTTACCAGGTTGACCATGGAGGTCAGCCCCGCGCTAACCACGTAGTAGGGGAATGACAGTTGAGCGATGCTCGTCCAGACGCGGCGCAAAGCCGCGCCCTCGGCCAGCTTGATGATTCCCGCTACCGGAGCGGTTTGTCCGAGGAAGAACGCAGCCGTCGCCGAGGCTAGCATGAGCGGTTCCGACGCCCAAGCCGTTCTTCCCAGCCAGCCCGCGTTCCAGATCAAGTTGGCAATGCTGGTGGCAAAGGCCATCATGCTGAGGTTGAACAGCATCTGTTCCGGTTTGAGTTTGCTGCCCGGTTTCGGCCAGCACTGCACCGCGGTTGAGATGCATGCAATTATTACGGCTTCGACCGCGCTTAGATTTACCACTGCCAGCAACAGGAATGGCAGGTTCACTGACATATTACCGTCGATGCCCGGCAATTTGACCTTCATGCGCGAAGTCACTGCAGCCAGCATCAGAACGGCAAGTGCATACGAAACGTGAAGCGTGTGACTTGTCCATCCCGCGTAGGTTGTGCCTGCAACCGCTGCCAGGACCATCGTTGCGATGAATGCTTTGGTTAGCTGTGTAGTGGGTTTCATGGTTTTCCTCCTTTCTTTGACCGTGTACACAGCTATTGCTCATCGTCGCCCGCATCGGAGAACGCGGCGTCGGTGTTACCCACGGAAGCGCCCCAGACAACGCTGGCGGCCTGCGTGGCAGTACCAGTGCTCGAGCCCCAAACCACACTGAAGGCGCTGAGCAGGTTGTCATTCCAAGGTAGAGAAGCGCCCCAGACAACCGAGCTGCCGCTTACAGTTGAACCCCAAACCACCGAGGTGCCCCATACCACGGAAGAGCCCCAAACCACGGAAGTCGAGGCTACGCCGGAGTTGCCATAGACCAGAGAAATTACTCCGGTGGATTGGTTGTAGACCGCGGTCGGAGATAACGCCGCACCCACGGTCGCAGGAGCCAGGTCCGTGCTGGTGACAGCCGACGCCATATTGAGCTGGCCCGAACCTACGGCAAACAGGTCGTAGAAGCTGGTGAAGTTCGTGTCCAGGTGAGGAACGAAGGCCACACTGGAGTTGGGAAATACTTTGTACGCGGTCTTCATCAAGCGAGCTTTCACCTGGTCGGGTGTGAGCGCGCTATTTTCTTGAAGAAGCAGAGCCACGCCTCCGCTGATTACGGGAGTGGCCATGCTTGTACCGCTTAGCGTGAAGTAGTCGTTGTTGCCATCGTTGCCGGTCACAAATTCCGCGGGATATTCTGATTCCAGGGTGGCGCCAGGAGCCGCCAGCGATACGATGTCGTTGCCCGGAGCGACCATGTCAGGTTTTACCACGTGGTCATAGGTGGTTGGCCCCTTGGAGCTGTAGCTGGCCAGGGTTTCGCTCGAAACCGAAGAGGATCCATTACTCTTCATGGCGCCAACGGTGATTACATACGGATCGTTGCCTGGGGCGGTAATAGTGCCGTACCCATCGCTTCCATCCACGCTCAAGCGGCCATAGTTGCCCGCCGCAACCACTACGACGATGCCCGCTTTCCAGGCTGACTCCACGGCCTGGCAGAGAGGATCTTGCGTGTAGCTCTCGGCGATGCCTCGTCCAAGCGAGAGATTGATCACGCGAATGTTGTAGGTGCTCTGCAGCGCGATGGCTTCCTCGATGGCGGCGATGACCGTGCTATCCGTGCCAGCGCCATTCTCGTCGAGTGCGCGCAGGTCAACGAGGTTCACGTTTGGCGCAACACCAATGTAGTTGCCGCTGGACAGATATCCGTTCCCAGCGACGATGCCGGCCACGTGCGTGCCATGACCGTAGAGGTCATACTGCGCGCCGCTGCTGTTGGTGGTCGGCGTGCCAGTAAAGTCCTGATGGTAGACCACGCGCGAGGTAGTTTCCGCGGAATTCCAGAGATCAGGGTGGCTGTCGTTGATGCCGCTATCGATGACGGCGACGCCGATGCCCGTCCCGTTATAGCCGGCGCTCCAACTCGAGGGCACGCCGGTGAGCACGTCGGTGACGTCATCGGCGACCTGCATGGGGTGATCGAGCGACACCGAAATCACTTGCGGATCAGCCTCAAGAAACGGCAGGGCGCGCGCCGGAATGGTGATGGCGACGGACCTTACCAGTTTAAGTGTCCGGTCGTGCATTCCGCCGAGATTGTG
>JASIKQ010000379.1 GCA_030049565.1 Candidatus Sulfotelmatobacter sp. | reverse complement strand
GATGGCGGCGCAGGACGGCGGTCGAGATCAGTTCGGCGATGGCGGCGGTTTCGCTCGTAACATCTTCGATGGCGTGGAGGGTCCGCGTGCGGGCTTGCAGATTTGTTTTTTCCTCCTCGTACCACTGCGAAACCCGTGCGTAGAGGTCCCAGCAGTAATAATCGAAGCGTGGTTGCCGAGTAAGCGCTTCAATTTCGGCGTGCGATTTTTTCTCCAGCTGGGTGAAGCCAACGACAACATCGGCCACCTGTACGCCGGTGTTGTCGATGTAGTTCTGGACGTCAACTTCCCTACCCGCATAGCGCAACAGCCGGACGAATGTATCGCCTAGAATTGCGTTGCGCAGATGTCCGATGTGTGCCGCTTTGTTGGGATTGATGCTGGTGTGTTCGACCAGAATCTTGCCCGCAAGAAGGTCTGAGCCCGCTTTTTGATCCCCAGCCAAAGCGGCTGCCAGCCAACCGCGATCGATTTTGATGTTCAGATATCCGGGCGGCGCAACCGTCGTTTTCGCGATACCGTCGATGAGGCCGATTCCTTCCCGAATACTTTCGGCAACTTTCAGAGGCGCGGTCCGCAGCGGCTTGGCGAAGGGGAACATCGGGATGGCAAAATCGCCAAGTTCAACCGTGGGCGGCTGCTCGATGACAACGCGCGGCAGAGAAGCGGCCGGATAGCGGCTGCGCAAAAACTCCTCAATTGTCCGAGCTAAACGCTGTTCGAGATGACGGTACAAGAAGCCCCTCGGAGTAATTTTCTGGGAAATAGTGATTCTAGCAAAGACGCCGGCAGCGCTCGTTTGACGCAGAGTGCAACGTTTCCTATGATGAAACTTCGGTCGTTGGCCGCTGGTCTCTGGTCGTCGGTTGCATGATTCGTAATGATGAGCCAATCGGGCTAACGAGCAGCGACCAACGACGTTTTTATGCGCATCGCCTACCTTGAATGTTTTTCCGGCATGAGCGGCGACATGTTTCTGGGCGCGGTCGTGGATGCTGGAGTTCCGGCGCGCTTGCTGGAAGAAACTGTTTCATCGCTTGGGCTCGGAGCGCGGCTGGAAGTTTCCCGAGTGATGCGGAGCGGAATTTCCGCGACAAAGGTAGACGTTTGGGTCGACGGTGAGAAGGATTTGCCGCGGGAGCAATATTGGGCGCACAAGGACCAGAGCCAGGGGCACGGTCCCTCTCACTCACATTCGCATGGCCGCGGGTTAACTGAAATCAAGCAAATTATTGTTGCCGCATCGATTTCTGAGTGTGCAAAAAAGACGGCTATTGCCATCTTCGAGGCATTGGCCGCAGCGGAAGCGAAGATTCACAAAATCCCGATCGAAAGAGTGCACTTCCACGAAGTAGGTGCGGTCGATGCCATGGTCGACATAATAGGCGCGGCGGTGGCGGCCGAGGTGCTAAGTGTAAACGAATTTGTGTGTTCGTCCTTAAATGTTGGCGGAGGCACGGTAAAGTGCGCGCACGGAACTTTTCCGGTGCCTGCTCCCGCAACCATGGAATTGCTAAAAGATGCGTCCGTCTATTCTTCGGGTTTGCAGGCTGAATTAGTTACGCCCACGGGCGCAGCGATCGTGAAAACGCTCGCCTCGCGCTTCGCGGCATTTCCCGAAATGCAGATCGAAAAATCCGGCTATGGCGCGGGATCACGCGATTTTCCCGGACACCCCAATGTTGTGCGGCTTACGGTTGGAGAAGACACCTCAAATGCTCTTACCGCCAAGATTGCCTCAGAAACGATTACCGTGCTGGAGGCGAATCTAGACGATCTCAATCCGCAGGTATTCGGCTACGTCATGGATCGATTGCTGGACGACGGCGCACTCGATGTCTTCGCCATGCCCGTGCAAATGAAAAAGAACCGTCCGGGCGCTTTGCTGACGGTGCTTTCGAAGCCCGAAGATGCCGATAAGCTGACGCAGTTCATGTTCAGCGAAACTACCACGCTGGGAGTGCGGCGGCGTGATGAGGTGCGGCGGACGCTGGCGCGGCGCTGGGAAACAATCGCCACGCCGTGGGGGGAAGTAAGGATCAAGATCGCCAGCATGAACGGGACGGTCACAAATTACGCTCCTGAGTATGAGGATTGCCGCCGCCTTGCCGCCGAGCATCACGTACCACTCAAGACCGTGATGCAGGAGGCGACTCGAGCTTACTGCGAAATGTTTTCTCAAAAACGCTGATATGTCGCCGGCACTTTTTCGCACGAAAAACGACAAAAGCAAAATGAGCAGAAAGTTCTACATCACGACACCGATTTATTACGTGAATGCGCACCCGCATATCGGGCATGCCTACACTACGATTGCCTGCGACACGATTGCACGCCGCCAGCGCCTGCTGGGCGCGGAAACTTTTTTTCTCACCGGCACCGACGAGCATGGGCAGAAGATCGAGCGCGCGGCCCAGGCGGCCGGGAAGACCCCGCAGGAGTATGCCGACGAGATTTCGGCCGAGTTCCGCCAGTTATGGAAGCGCATGGGCATTTCCAACGACGATTTCATTCGTACCACCGAAGATCGTCACAAAAAGCGCGTACAGGAACTATTTCGCCATATCCGCGACAACGGCTACATCTACAAGGGGACCTACACTGGGCAGTACTGTGTCTCGGATGAGCTTTATGTAGACGGCGCTCAGCCGGGCGACCCCTGCCCAACCTGCGGCCGCATTACCGAGACGGTTCACGAAGAAAATTATTTTTTCAAGCTCACGGCATTTCAGCAGAAGTTGCTCGAGCTGTATGCGAATCCGGATTTCATCCGTCCAGAGACGCGGCGCAACGAAGTGATTTCTTTCGTGCGCTCGGGGCTGCGCGATTTGTCAATCAGCCGCTCGACATTTACCTGGGGCATTCCCGTTCCTGACGATCCCGGCCACGTGATTTACGTTTGGCTCGACGCGCTGGCGAACTACATCACGGCGATCGGGTACGGATCTTCCCATGCGGCGGCACAAGAGACCTTTAGAAAGTTCTGGCCGGCCGATGTGCAGATGATCGGCAAAGAAATCGTCCGCTTCCATTGCGTGTACTGGCCGGCATTCCTGATGGCGGCGGGCCTGGCGGTTCCAAAGGCGATCGTGGCACACGGCTGGTTGCTGTTTGAGGAAAGCAAGATGTCGAAGTCGCGCGGGAACATCGTGCGCACGGAAACCATCCTCGATGTGCTCGGCGCCGATGCGCTGCGTTATTTCCTGCTACGCGAAGTCGTGTTCGGGCAAGACGGATCGTTCTCCTTCGACGCGCTGGTGCAGCGCCACAACGCCGATCTGGCGAATGGTCTGGGCAATCTCGCCAGCCGTACGCTGACCATGATCAATCGTTATTTCAAAGGCGAGGTTCCGTATCCCTCGCATGCGGCCTCGCGGACAGCTGCAGACGATGCCATTGCTCACACGGCGCGCAAGGCAATTCGCGAATTCACTGCGCTATTCGATCAATTTCAGTTTTCCCGCGCGCTCGAAACGGCATGGGCGCTCGTGGCCGCTGTCGATAAATACATTGTGGAAAACGAACCTTGGGCGCTGGGCGAAAAGCAGGATGAAGAGAGCCGCTCTCGCTTAGCCACAGTTCTTTACACCGCCGCCGAAGCTTTGCGCGTTGTCACGGCGCTAGCGCACCCGGTCATCCCCGATGCTACCGCCAAAATTTGGGCGCAGATGGGTTTGGGGGACATCAAAAAACTCGCACTAAACGATTTGACCTGGGGACAGTTACCGCTGAGCACGAAATTAGGCGACGTGCAGCCGGTGTTTCCGCGCGCGGACAAGAGCGCGATTGAGAGGATGCAGAAGATGGAAGATGAGCGCAGGAGTGCTCCCATGACCGAGGCAACGGCAGCCGGCGCAGATACGACAATGCCGACGCCAGCAAGTTCGCTTCCAGCTAGTACAAGACCGGCTCCGGAGCAAAAGATTTCCATTGATGATTTTGCCAAAGTCGAATTGCGCGTGGGCGTGGTCAAGGTAGCCGAGAGAGTGCCCAAATCTGACAAGCTTTTGCGCCTTGAGGTCGATATAGGCGTTGAAGTCCGGCAGGTCGTGGCCGGAATTGCCGAAGCCTATGCACCAGAAACCCTGGTTGGCCGAAAGGTCGTGATCGTGGCGAATTTGGCTCCGCGCAAGCTGCGCGGATTGGAGTCGAACGGCATGATCGTCGCGGCATCGCTCGAAGACGGAAAGCCGGTACTGGCGGGGTTCCTGGAGGACGTGCCGGTGGGAGCAAGGTTGAAATAACTCCGATCTCCGGCCAACGACGAACGATCAAGGACTATGTTCGTAGATTCCCACGCCCATCTTGAAGGCAAGCAGTTCGATTCCGACCGCGAGCAGGTCATCGCACGAGCGCGTGATGCGGGCGTGAGGACGATTGTCGCCATCGGCAACGGGGATGGTCCCGCGCAGGTCGACTGCGGCATCCGGCTCGCCGAAAAATACGATTTCATTTATGCGACCTTGGGCGTTCATCCTCACGAAGCACGCCTGGCAAATGATGCGGCATATGAAAAGATGTCCCAACTGGCTGAACATCCCAAGGTGATTGCGTGGGGCGAGATTGGCCTGGATTACTACTACGATCACTCTCCCCGCGACGTGCAAAGGG